>PKWC01000210.1 GCA_003131925.1 Alphaproteobacteria bacterium
CGACGCTGACGGGCGCGATCCTGATCGCGCTCGGCCATGAACAAGCAGGTCTCTTCTCCAACAATGACACGCTTGCCGAGCGGCTGATACAGGCGGGACGCGCGGAAGGTGAGCCCGTGTGGAGACTTCCGCTTGGGGACGCCTACGACAAGGTCCTGAAATCCAAGATCGCAGATATGAAGAACATTGGGGGGCCGCACGCAGGGTCGATCACCGCGGCGCAATTTCTTCAGCGCTTCGTCGACAANNGACCGGCGAGAGGGTCTGGCGCATGCCGCTGGGGCCCGAATACGACAAGATGATCGACTCGAAGTTCGCCGACATGAAGAATACCGGCGGCCGCTGGGGCGGCGCGATCACCGCGGCGCAATTGCTGCAGCGGTTCGTCAATAAGACGCCGTGGGCGCATCTCGATATCGCGGGCGTAGCTTCGCAGGACGGCGAACACAAGGATCTTGCGCCATCCTGGGCGACGGGTTGGGGCGTGCGGGTTCTCAACAGGCTGATCGCAGACCACTACGAGAAATGATTGGCGAGCAGCAGAAGGGCCGAACCTTTGCGTGACTGAAGTGCTCTTCTATCATCTGGAGAAACGCTCGCTGGAGGACGTCCTTCCCGGCCTCGTTGAACGCACGCTGGCGCGTGGGTGGCGCGGTCTCATTCGCCCCGAATCGGGCGATCGCGCCCAGGCGATCGACAATCTGCTGTGGGCCTGGAGTGAAGAAAGCTTTCTGCCTCACGCCCAATCGGGCGACCGCGACGCTGCGACCCAACCCGTTCTGATCACGGTCGAGGAGGGCAATGCGAATGGCGCCCAGGTGCTATTTCTCGTCGGAAATGCTTTGCCTCCCTCGCTCGAAAGAGATCTGGCGGCGTTCGGGCGAATAGTGGTTCTGTTCGACGGACGCGACGATTCCGCCCTCTCTGCGGTTCGCCGCGCGTGGTCTGAAACGAAAGCGGCCGGCCACCCAACCACGTACTGGAAACAATCGGCGTCCGGCAAATGGGAAAAGCAGGCATGACCCGGTCAATCGAACCGGACTGACCCAATGCCGCTTTACGGCCTCGGAATTCTGACGTTTCTCGTCCAGTTCGCCTGTGCGGCGCATGTCGTCCGCACGGACCGACCATGGCTCTGGATTATTCCCATCGTTCTGCTGCCGTGGATCGGCTGCGCCACTTATCTGCTCGTTGCAGTCTTGCCGGATGCCGTGCGCGCCAGCAGGCCAATCCGCAGAATGTCGCACGATGCCGCGAGCATTGCGGATCCGGGCACCAGTTACCGGCGCAAGAAGCGCGACATGGAGACGATCGGATCGGCGCAGACCAAGCGTGTTTTTGCCGAGGAATGCATCAAGCGGGGCCAGTTTCAGGAAGCGATAGATCTCTATACGAGTGCATTGGAGGGCGCACATTCCGAAGATCCGGCCTTGCTCCATGGGCTTGCCCGGGCGCGGCTGCTTGCGAGCGACGGCGCGGGGGCTCAAGCTGCGTTCGAGTCCTTGAAATCAATCTCTCCTGCCGATTTTACCGCCGACGCCCGGCTCGATCTTGCCCGCGCGCTGGCGCTGCAGGGAAAGAACGATGAGGCGAAGGCTCAATACGAATTGCTCGTGCCCACCTATCCCGGCGAAGAAGCGCGCTGCCGCTACGCACTTTTGCTCCTCCAAATGGGCGACGCGGGGGGAGCCCAGCGGCTGTTTCGCGAGATTGTCGATTCCATGCGTGGTGCGCCCGGCTATTATCGCCGCCGCCAGCGCGAATGGCTCAACATAGCAAAACGAGACCTGCGTCGATGAGATGCTAACGCTATCCGAACTCGAGCTCGCGTTCTTGATGCGGCGTCGCATCGGTCATCTTGCGACAGCCGACCGTTCGGCCTCGCCGCACCTGATCCCGGTTTGCTTTGCCGTTTCTTCCCACAGGCTTTACTCGGCCATCGATGAGAAGCCCAAGCGCGGAGGATTGCTCAAACGGCTTCGCAATATTGCGGAGAATCCTCGTGTCGCGTTCTTGGCCGACCACTACCATGAGGACTGGTCACGGCTCGGTTGGGTGACGATCGATGGCTGCGCCGTGCTGCTGGAGGGAGGGCGTGAGCACGAAGCAGCGAAGGCGCTGCTAAAGGACCGCTATGCGCAGTATGCATCAATGAGGCTCGGTACGGTGATCTCAATCGAAATCGCGAGGGTGCGATCCTGGGGCAACCTCGATGCCTGACGTGCGAAAGTGCAGGGTTCGGCGCGCCGCCGATGCGCGTTCGAAACTACTGCGTGCGCGTCGGGGCGTTAACGGCAAGCCCTGCGGGGCTTTGCGAGACGGCGAATGGGCGCAGGACAAGTCCGATCGCCATGCCGCAGAGAAAGGCGGCGACCATGGGAATAAGGTAGCGATGCCAGGCAGGTGACTGCTGTTCCTTAGCAACGGCCGGGGCGGGCGGGTGCGTCAACTTTGGATCGGCAGATTCGTCTCCGCGCGCGCCACCCCCGTCGAGCCAGGCCTCCAGGTCGCGCTCATAGGCGTAAACGGTCGAGCGGGACCCGTGGGGCAGGCGCCGGACAGGGAGCCGTCTCTCGATCTCCCAGCGTTTGACCGTACGCTCGTCGCGGCCGAAAAAACCGGCGATTTCCTTCCAGGTATTGAAACGGCGATTCTCGGGATCGTCACGCATACGCACGCCCATGTCCCGAAATGTCCTTTCCCGCCCCGACATACCACTTTGGGCGCGAGGCGTTTGTAATCAAAATAACATTTGTATCGAATGTTATCCATCGCCTGGTGCGGAAAAATGTCCGCGGCAGAATGGGGCCAACAGGCGTGCGGGGCGGCAGTACACACTTCTGATTCATTCAACTCCCGAAGTTCGGGACGCGAGCAGTCGTGTGTCGTTCAAATCGAGGGGCGGGGCGTTCGTGAATCTGGAATTCGAACTTAAATCGGGACTGGGCTCTTCAGTCTCTGGCGAGTTTGCCGACGATCCGGGCGGCTTCGATTCCCCCCGCAACGGCGCCGTTGTACTTGGGATCGATCGTAGCGTTCTCTTTTTCAACGATTTTGCCAATACGATCTGCGGTCGCGCCGACGGACTGGCGCTGGACGGCGGCCGCATCCGGGCACTGCGCAGTTCGGACGACCTACTCCTGCAGAATTTAATCGCACAGGCGCTCTCGAACACCGGCAGTGGCACCATGCCACTCGCACGCTCTGGAGGATGTCGCCACTATTTTATTGTAGTGAAAGTACTGCCGCGGCGGCAGCTCGATGTCACGGAAAAAATGCCGGCAGTCCTGGTCACGATCGCGGACCCGGATTTCATTCCCGAGCCTTCGCCACACTGGCTCAGGCGATTGTTCGCATTGACGACCGCCGAGGCCCGCCTCGCGATGTTGCTCTTCGCGGGTTCAACTCTCGCGGAAGCTGCGTCCGCGCTGGGAAATTCGCAGGCCACGGTGCGTGTCCATCTCGCACACATATTCCGCAAGACGGGCACGGCGCGCCAGGCCGAACTGATCCGTTTGCTGATGTCCTACCCGTGGGATGAACTCGACGCGAACGAGGCGCAAGCCGCACTGGCGTCGTAGGGATCAAAATCGGCCTCTTGGCCTCGAGTCGGGCCGTGCTATGGGTTGCTGCGACTTCCATTGGGTTGCGATTTGCACTTCGAAGAGCCGCCGGATATCCGCGCCTGGCGCAAAGGAGAGCGAGCGCGCCTGCTGGATGCGCGTCGCGCCACGCCGGCCAGTTCGCACAACATCGCCAGCGAAGCAATCCGCAACGCGCTCCTGACCCACCTGCCGCCCGCGAGTCATCCCCTGATCGGTTGCTATTGGCCGTTCCGGAGAGAATTCAATTGCCTGTCATACATGCGGGAGGTCGTCCGCAGTGGCGGCCAGGTGGCGCTTCCCGTGGTGATCGGGCGCGGCCGACCACTGGAATTCAGGTGCTGGATCGAAGGTACGAAAATGGAAGCCGGAGTCTGGAATATCCCCCATCCCTCTTCGGGTCCGCCCGTTTCGCCGTCAGCTCTCGTGATTCCACTCCTGGGTTTCGATGAGGCGGGATTTCGGCTTGGCTACGGTGCTGGCTACTACGATACGACGATTGCGGCTTTTGCCGAAAAGCCCTACGCGGTCGGAGTCGGATTCGAATTATCCCGCCTCCCGACGATTTATCCACAACCTCACGACCGCCCCATGGATGTGATCATCACGGAGGTCCGCGTGCGCGCGTGGTCTCCGACTCGCGACTTGATCGCGCCAGTGCCCCCGGAGCGGAAACCGCAACCCGGAGATGGCGACAGTCGTCCGGCCCCGCGGTAGACGCGCATGCCAGGATCGCGTTTCGACCGCAACTACTTGCTCGTCGCAGTCGGCGTCGTGGCGATCATCGTGCATGGGTCGCTCTACCCCTACGCGTTTGCGGGCTCCTCCGGCGGCGCGGGTCCGCTCGAAACGTTGCTTGGCAGCTGGGCCAGTCCCCCAACGAGCTTCGGTGATTTTGTCGCAAACGTCCTGCTCTACATGCCGCTCGGCTTTTGCGCTGTGCTCGCACTGAGGTCGCACCACCGATTGCTGCTCGCGACATTGGTTGGCCTGACGCTGTGCACCGCCGTTGAAGTTGCCCAGTTCTACGATCAGGGGCGAGTAACCAACATGTCCGACGTGTACCTGAACACGTTTGGAACCTGGTTCGGCGGGATTGTCGGTATCTTGTTGGGGTCACGCCCGGATAGGTTTCGACAGACATTGTCGATGGAAACAATTCCCGCATTGTTGCTCCTCGCGATGCTGGCCTATCGATTGTTTCCCTATGTGCCGGTGATCGATCTGCACAAATATTGGCACAGCTTGAAACCTGTCCTGCTGCATCCGAATCTCGCGCCCTGGCCGGCCTTCCACTATTTTGCGCTTTGGCTGACGATCTGCTGGCTTATCGGCGCAGTGGTGGAAACCCGACGTTCGATGCTGCTCATCGCGAGCTTCATCATTCTTGTGTTCATAGCGAGAATGCTGATCGTCGGTCTTTCCCTGACGGCGCCAGACCTGATCGGCGCCGCGGCCGCCTTCGCAATGTGGTCCGTCGTTCCCGCTCGAACCCCGGCGTCGACTGCCATTGTCGGTACCGTCTTATGCATCATGGTGGTTTTGGTTCGTCTCGAACCTTTCGACTTCCGCGCCGGGGCTGGCACATTCGGATGGCTGCCGTTTCGCAGTTTTTTGAGCGGGTCGCTCGACGTCGCCATCGTGTCGTTCCTGGAGAAATTTTTTCTCTATGGCAGCCTGATCTGGATCGGCAGCGGAGCTGGATTGCGACTTGGCTTATCGACGGGCGTGGTGGCCGCGCTGCTCTTTGCAACCAGCCTTGCGGAACTCCATTTGCCTGGCCGATCCGCAGAAATCACAGATGCCGCAATGGCCATATTTATCGGCGGCGCCTTTATGGCAATGACGGCTTCCGCGCGAGCGAGCGGGAACCATCGCACGGGGACCGCCGATCTGGCTCGGCATAATTCGCCGCCTTTCAAAAAAAGCGGCGGGCGGGTACCAACGGGCATCGCGGCGACAATCGCCGGCTCAGAAACGGAAAGAAGCATCCACCATGAATGATGTCACTGCGGCCGGCCGCTCAAAAACGGACTGGGAAATTGCGCAGGAAGCGACGCTGCTCCCGATTCAGGACATTGCGGGCAAGCTCGGCATTCCGCCCGAGAGCGTCGAACCCTTCGGGCATCACAAGGCGAAGATCGCCATGGATTTCGTCGAGCGGCGCTTCGCCGACGGGCCTGATGGCAAGCTCATTCTGGTCACGTCGATCAACCCGACGCCGGCTGGCGAGGGAAAAACGACTACCACTGTCGGCCTCGGCGATGCCCTCAATCGCAAAGGCAAGCGGACGGCGATTTGTCTGCGCGAACCGAGTCTTGGGCCCTGTTTCGGCATGAAGGGTGGCGCGGCGGGCGGCGGCTATGCCCAGGTGGTCCCGATGGACGAGCTCAATCTGCACTTCACGGGAGATTTCCATGCCATCGGAGTCGCCAACAATCTCCTTGCCGCCCTGGTCGACAATCACATCTATTGGGGTAATCCGCTCGACATCGACGAGCGGCGGATCACTTGGCGGCGCTGTCTCGATATGAACGACCGCGCCCTTCGCTCGATCGTCTCCTCGCTTGGCGGTGTTTCGAACGGTTTCCCCCGCGAGGATGGATTCGACATCACCGTCGCCTCGGAGGTGATGGCGATACTCTGTCTTTCCACCTCGCTCCAGGATCTTGAGCGGCGGCTGTCGAACATCATCGTAGCTTCGACTCGGGATCGTGCCCCTGTCCGGGCAAGCGACCTGAAGGCGCAGGGCGCGATGACCGCAACACTCAAGGACGCGATCAAGCCCAATCTCGTGCAGACGCTCGAGAACAATCCGGTCTTCGTGCATGGCGGCCCATTCGCGAACATCGCTCACGGCTGCAATTCCGTCCTTGCGACCAGGCTCGGGCTGAAGCTTGCGGATTACGTGGTGACCGAGGCCGGGTTCGGCGCGGATCTGGGAGCCGAGAAATTCTTCGATATCAAATGCCGCAAGGCGGGACTGTCGCCTTCGCTTGCCGTGGTCGTCGTAACGGTCCGGGCGCTGAAATTCCACGGCGGCGTTCCCCGAAAGGACCTGGGCGTGGAAAACGTTGCCGCGGTCGTCAAAGGCCTCGCCAATCTTGCGCGCCATCTCGAGAACGTCCGCAAGTTCGGTGTGCCGGCGGTGGTGGCGGTGAACCATTTTGCTTCTGACACGAAGCCGGAACTCGACGCGACATTGGAAGGCTGCCGCAGACTTGGTACGCGAGCCGTGGTCTGTCGACATTGGGCGGAGGGCGGCGCAGGCGCCGAGGCTCTCGCCGACCTAGTGATCGCAGCAATCGACGAGGGTGCTGCAAACTTCCACACGCTGTATCCCGACTCCATGAAACCATTGCAGAAAATCGAAACGATCGCGTTCCAGATCTACCACGCGGGCGACGTGGTGCCGTCGAAGCAGGCATCGGACCGTCTGGCCGAACTCGAGAGGTTCGGTTTTGGCAATCTGCCGGTTTGCATCGCCAAGACCCAGTATTCCAATTCCGCGGATCCGGACGCCTACGGCGCGCCCACCGGGCATGTGCTGCCGCTGCGCGAAGTGCGCCTGTGCGCCGGCGCAGAATTTATCGTCGCGATCTGCGGGGACATCATGACGATGCCCGGTCTGCCCCGGCAGCCCTCCGCAGAGTCGATCATGGTCGACCGGCACGGCCATATCGTGGGACTCTCGTGAGGCTAGCGTGACCACGCCGGACGACGCGCACTCTGCGCCGACGCTCGAAACCCGCCGCTTGTGCCTGCGTGTCCATTCCGTGTCCGATTTCGAGGACTGCGCGGCGATGTGGAGCGATCCGCAAGTTATGCGTTATCTGAGCGGCAGGCCGTTCACGAGAGAAGAGTCGTGGGCGCGGCTCCTTCGCTACATTGGGCATTGGCAATTGCTGGGGTTTGGCTTTTGGGTGGTGCGCGAAAAGACAACTGGACGTTTCGTCGGCGAAGTCGGTCTTGCCGATTTGCGCCGCGACCTCCAGCCCTCGATCGACGGCGCGCCGGAGATCGGCTGGGTGCTTTCGCCATGGGCGCACGGCAACGGTTTTGCGACGGAGGCCGCGAGTGCGGCGCTCGGATGGATAGCTACGCGCTTTGGACCGCTGCGAACGGTCTGTATTATCCACCCAGAAAATTCGGCGTCTTTGAGCGTCGCACAAAAATGCAGCTTCACGGAATTTGCGCGCACGACCTACAAGGACTCGCCCATCATCCTGTTCGAACGAGTGCCGAGCCCGAAGGATCCGTCACCCCGGTGATTGTGACGCATTATGGCCGTTCCGTGAATTTGTCGCGCGCCATCCCGGACAGCGCGACGATGGAACCTGTCTTGTCGGCAACACTTAGACATAAGGGAACGAGAGGACGCTGGTTTGGCTGCACATATCCTGACGATAGCCTTCAGGCCGCGCCGAAATGCGCAGAAGTTGCTACGTCTGGCGAGCCCATCGCTCGGTACGATGCTCTGGCTCTCCAGCATCCTACTTCTGGTTGCAGTCTTTCTGATGGTTGCGTCGGCCGCGCTGCAGGAAATTCGAACCTCTCGACTCCAGTCCGACATTTTCACGAAGCAGGCCCGCGAACTGACCTACACGATCGCCCCGGGCGCGAGCGCCAAGTTGCGTTTCCCGAATGGCGGTCCCTATGACGCACGGCTCGGTTATTCGCGCCTTCCGCAATTCATCGCGCGATTGAAGGCGCAACATTTCGCCGTCACGCGTCAGGCGGTCCAGTCTTCCGGTCTCCGCGCAATCGCGGACTCTCACGGTTATGCAATCTACGCCGAGAAGCAGCATGCCGGCCTCGCGCTGAAAGACCGCGCGGGCTCGCCCCTGTACCAGGCCAGCTATCCCGAACGCTCTTATGATAAATTCGAATCGGTTCCGCCCCTTGTGGTCCGCACGCTGCTCTTCATCGAGGACAAGGACCTGCTCGAAAAAGACCATCCCCATTACAATCCTGCCGTCGAATGGAAGCGATTCCTCCAGGCCTCCGCGGGATGGATGGCGGGATGGCTCAATCCGCGCCTCAAGCACGGCGGCGGTAGCACGCTGGCGACACAGACCGAGAAGTTCCGCCATTCTCCTGGGGGGCGGACGCAAGGGGTGATTGAAAAACTTCGCCAGATGGATGCGGCCACCTTGCGCGCCTATCTCGGCGGCCCCGACACCTATGCCGCACGCCAGCAGATTGTGACCACCTATGTGGATTCGACGCCTCTAGGTTCGCGGCCGGGCTATGGCGAGATTATCGGCGTGGGCGATGGCCTGAGAGTCTGGTACGGAACCGATTTCGCGGAGGCAAACCGGATTCTTGCCGATCCGAATTTCGGCGATATCAGGCGCAAGGCGGAAATCTACAAGCAGGTGCTGAGCCTCATGCTCGCCGAGCGCCGGCCGGCCTATTATCTCGCCGCCGACCGCAGCGCGCTTCTTGCCCTGACGAACAATTATCTGCGGCGGTTGGCCACGCAGAAGGTGATCGGCCGCACGCTTTACGACGCCGCGCTTCAAATGCCTCTCCCCTTCCGTGCGCAAGCACCGGCACCCGCGCCGGTCTCCTATGTCGGGCGCAAGGGCGCGGATGCCATTCGCACCGAATTGTTGAGGCTCGTCGGCGCCAACAGTCTTTACGATCTCGACCATGTCGACCTCGGCGCGACGAGCACCATCGACGCAGCCGCGCAACGGCGCGTGACCGATTTCCTCGCGCAATTGCGGGACCCCGATCAAGTCAAGACATTGGGACTGGAAGGCAAGGAACTTCTGGGCGGCGGCGATCCCGCGCTCGTGAACTACAGTGTTGTGCTCTACGAACATACCGCCGGCCACAATCTGGTGCGCGTGCATGCCGACAGCATGGACCAGCCCTTCGATCTGAACTCGGGCGCCAAGCTGCAGCTCGGATCGACCGCCAAGCTGCGCACGCTGATCAACTATCTCCAAATTGTCTCCCGCCTCCACGACCGCTTTGCCGGCCTTCCTCCGCGCAAACTGCATGCGCTGATGCCGCAGGCGCGCGATCCCCTGTCACAATGGGCGCTCGGCTATCTCACGGGTATGCAGGATCGGCGCCTGCAACCCATGCTCGACGCCGCGATGCAGCGTCACTATTCCGCCGGCCAGGGCGGCTTTTTCACGGGCGGCGGCTTCCATGCGTTCCACAATTTCGCGAAGTGGGAGGATTCCGGCAATCCGACGGTGGAAACCGCGTTTGCGAATTCCATCAATCTGGCTTTCATTCGCATACTTCGCGATATCGAACGCTTCTATGTCGCCGAGGACCATTTGCAGGGCGACGCGCTCAGCGATGAACCGAGCGATGCGGCGCGGGCCGCGTTTCTCCAGCGCTTCGCCGATCAGGAAGGCCGCACCTTCCTCGACAAATTCATCCGCGAATTCCGCGGCCTCGACTCGGAACAGCGACTCTCACTGTTGCCCCGGAAGACCGGCCCCTACGTGAAGCGGCTGACGGTCGTCTTCCGCTCCGTGCATCCGCGGGCCAGCGTGGCGGAGCTCGACGCCTTCCTCAAACGCGAGACGAAGGGCAGGCTGGATCACAAGGAGCCGCTCGAAAAATTGTACGCGGCATACGGCGTCGATCGCTTCTCGCTCGCCGACAGAGGCTATCTGAGCCACGTGCATCCTCTTGAGCTGTGGCTCGCGTCCTGGCTCGAACAGCACCCGCAGGCCACGCGAACGGAGATCATGCAGGCGGGNNTGCAGGCGGGCGCACCAGTTCGTCAGGAGGTCTATGGCTGGCTGTTCAAGACGCGCAACATGCACAAGCAGAACTGGCGCATTCGCGTCCTGGTCGAGCAGGATGCGTTCAAGCGCATCACGGCGGACTGGCACAAGCTCGGCTATCCCTTCGCGCATCTTGTGCCTTCGCTGGCAACGGCAATCGGCAGCTCGGGCGACCGGCCCGATGCGCTGGCGGAACTGATGGGCATCATCGTCAATGACGGGGTGCGCCAACCGACCATCGATATCTGCAATGTGCAATTTGCCGCCGGCACGCCTTATGAGACGGACATGTCGGCTGGCCATGACACGCCCGTTCGGGTGCTGCCGCGGGAAGTCGCGGCCACGGTGCGCCGCGCGTTGGGCGATGTTGTTCTTGAAGGCACGGGCAAGCGCATCCAGAGCGCCTATCATTCCGCAGTCGGTAGCCCGCTTATTCTCGGCGGCAAGACCGGCACGGGCGACAACCGATTTGACAGTTACACCGCCAGCCATGCCCTCATCGAATCGCGAGTCGTCGACCGCACTTCCACGTTCGTGTTCTATCTGGGCGACCGCTTCTTCGGCACCATCACCGCCTATGTGCCGGGCCGCAAGGCCGCGCAATTCCGCTTTACCAGCGCTCTTGCGGTCCAGCTTCTGAAGACAATGTCGCCGCAGATCCAGCCCTTCTTCGAGCGGTCCACTGCGAATAGTTGACAAGGTGATCCTTACAACAACCGCAAGGGGCGGGAACACACATGTTAGGCTTCCGCTAACGCATCCTCATAGGCCTGCGAGGCCGCGAGCCAGCGTGTTTCGGCATCGGCGAGGGCGCGCATTGCAAGAGCCCGCTGGCGGGAGAGTTCCGACGCCTTTGACGGTTCGCGCGCGTGCAACTCCGGCGCGGACAAAGCGGTGTCGAATTCGGCGATGTCGCGCGTCAGGCGGGCGATTTCCCGTTCGGCGGCCGCCGCTTTCTCCCTCAGCGGTTTGAGCTGTGCGCGGCGTTCGGCCCCACCGCGCCGCGCGTCGCTCTTGCGCGCATTGTGCCGCTTTTCGCGCGGTCCCTTTGCGGGCGAGAGAATTTGGCGGCGATAATCTTCCAGATCGCCATCGAACATCCGCACCGTCCCGTCCGCAACCAGCAGGAGGCGGTCGACCGTCGCTTCGATGAGCCTACGGTCATGGCTGACGAGCACCACGGCCCCGTCGAAATCGTTGAGCGCTACAAGCAGCTGTTCGCGCGCATCGATGTCGAGATGATTGGTCGGTTCGTCCAGGATGAGAAGATTGGGCGAGTCGAGCGTTGACAGCGCGAGCATGAGCCTCGCGCGCTCGCCGCCCGAGAGTTGGCCCACTCTAGTCAGCGCCTTGTCGCCCGAAAGTCCAAAACCGGCGAGTTGCGTGCGCAATTCACGCTCGGATCGGCGCGGACGCAGATGCGCGAGCGTCTGGAGCGGCGTCAGCGCACCATCGAGCTCATCGAGCTGATGCTGCGCGAAATAGCCAGGCAGCAACTTTCGCGCACGCACCATTTCTCCGGAGAAATGTTCAAGTTTGCCCGCAATAAGCTTGGCGAGAGTCGATTTGCCGTTACCGTTCTGGCCCAGCAGCGCAATCCGGTCGTCGGGATCAAGTCTGAGTGAAACGTCTTCGAGCACCGGCCGGCCCGGCTCATAACCGACGGCAATCCTGTCGAGCGACAGCAGCGGTGGACTCGAAGGCGACGGCTCGGGCAGGCGGATCGGCGCGACGTGCTCGTCGAGCGGGATATCGATCGGCTTCAGCCTCGCGATCATTTTGAGCCGGCTTTGCGCCTGGCGCGCCTTGCTCTGCTTGTAGCGGAAGCGGTCGACAAACTCCTGCATGTGCCGGCGGGCCGCTTCCTGCTTTCTCGCGAACGCCGCGTCCAGCGCGCGCCGCGCCTCGCGGGTTTCGGCGAATGTTTCGTAGTTGCCGCTATAGAGCGTGAGGCGCCCGTGCTCGAGGTGCAGAATGAACTCCGCGAGCGCGTCGAGCAGATCGCGGTCGTGGCTGACGATGATCACCGTCCCGCGATAACGGCGAAGGTAATCCTCGAGCCACAGCACGCCTTCAAGATCGAGATAGTTGGTCGGTTCGTCGAGAAGCAGCAGATCGGGTGCCGCAAAAAGAATGCTTGCGAGTGCCACGCGCATGCGCCAACCGCCCGAGAATTCTCCGCACGGACGAAGCTGTTCCGGCGCGGAGAATCCGAGCCCCGCCAGAATCGAAGCGGCGCGCGACGGCGCGGCATAGGCGTCGATGGCATCGAGGCGCGCATGAATTTCACCCAGCCGGTGGCCGTCGCGTTCCGTCTCGCTTTCCGCAAGCAGGCGAAGTCGTTCGTCGTCCGCCGACAGGACCGTATCGATGAGGCTTGCATCGCCCCCTGGCGCCTCCTGTGCGACGCTGCCAATCCGCCAGGCCGCCGGTCGCGAAATGTCGCCGCCGTCCGGCACGGCGTCGCCGAGCACCAGCCTGAGCAGAGTCGATTTGCCCGCGCCGTTGCGTCCCACAAGCCCGATGCGCCGGCCCGCCGGCAGATGCGCATTCGCACCGCTCAGGATCTCGCGGCCGGCGATGCGATAGGTGAGATTTTCAATCGACAACATGGTCGTTTCGCTCGCGAAGGCGAGGGGCTCCTAGTCGCCCGCGTCAATCAATTTGAATAGAATTG
>PKWC01000040.1:0-4131 GCA_003131925.1 Alphaproteobacteria bacterium
ACACGCGACGGGCGTTGCCGCCAGATTCGCGGGATAGAAATCCACGGCAATCAAAGCTGCCAAGGCGGCAACGCCGGCTCGCGATGCAAGCCCCTTCCACCGCAGGGCCGTCGCTGCGGCGAATCCGATCCCGATACTCAGGAACAGATATACGAATACAATGGCGCGCGAAGGGGTGCGGACATTGGCGAAAAAGGGAAGCTTGTCGAGCGCGATGTCGGGCAAATGCAGGACGGTCGCCACGCCGGCAACGTGCAGCGTTTCGCCGGACGCCAGAATGCAGAAGGTGAGCATGCCGAACACCACGTAGAAAGGCAGCGATGTGCGTGCGAGGCCCGTGCGCAGGCTGAGCCACACGAGAACCGCCAGATTGACCAGGCCGAGATAGGCCGTCGACTCCCATGGGTGGCCAGGGAAACGAGCGTAGAGGCCGCGCGAAAGACTGGACAGCAGATGCTCCGGCGGAAATGCGACATACGCAAGAAGGTCGGCAACAAAGATGTTGCCTCCGGGCTCATACACGGACGATCGGGTCGCCATCACCATGGGAACAATCAGCGGCGAGAGGATTGCTACGGTGGACAAAATGCACAGCGCAGGAGCCACAAGATTCCATCCGCGAGGCCATGCATGATCGCGCACGCGCTGATACAGCAAGTGGAAGCCGATGAAATAGGCGCAGTAGAACAGGTAGTACCAGCACGACAGCGCGCTCAGCGCATAGAAGACTGCCGCGATTCCCAGCCACACCCCGCTTCGCCGCTCCAGTGCGAGGAGATAGGCAAGCACGAAGAAGGGCAGAAACTCGATCGATGAAACATGCGCGTGATGCATCGCCTGGGCGACATGCGAAGGATTGAAAGCGAACACGAGGCCGCCGATCAGCCCGCCCACGGTGCTGCCGGCCATATGGCGCACGAGATAGAACGCGCCCACGCCGGCCAGCGGAAACGATGCAAGCAGCGTGATGTTCTGGAGCGCGACGAGTGTGCCGAGCTCGGTGCCGAAAATCCGGCTCAGCCCGACCACTGCAAAGACCTGCGGGTAGGCGAAGGACTGGTAGATGAGCGGCGTGCCTTCCGGAAAGCGCAGGAGGCGGGTTGAGAAGAAATGCGCCGGGTCCCGCCCGACGGCCGCATACCAGGTGTTCCAGAAGTCCTGCATATTGTCTTCGGGCGGCCCAAGAAGCGCCGTGTGCAGGTGCGCGATGCAGGGCCAGAAGATCAGGACGGTAGCAAGGGTGAAAAGACACAGCACGGCTGCGAAGCGGGTCACGGCTTCCGCGATCCAGCGGCTGGCAACCTGCGTCGGCGCGGACTGCGCGCCAGCGAAGGGGCCGAATGCCGGCTGTGCTTCAGAAAGTGTCGTCACGGTTTCTGGAGCGCTTTCCGCTCATATAGCACTAGAGCGTGTCATCCCCGCGAACGCGGGGATCCAGGACCGTGAAGAAATTCTGTAAGCACTGCTTCCGGGTTCCTCCCCGCGAAAGCGGGGATCACGCGGGAATTACACTCTTTGGGGTTGCGGTACATTCCGGGCGGAACGCGTTCTAGTTCGAAGCGGCCTGCGCCTGTACGTTGGAACCCGCCCCAGTGGCGGCGCTTGAATGCGATGTCGTGGCGCCCTCCGTGTTCGACACATAATTGTTCGGATCGCCGGGCCGCGGCGCGGTCTCACAATGCGCGTGCGTGCACATGTAGTTGAACTGATCCGCACCGCGGTTGATCGTGACCGCGGCCCCGTTGTTGAGCACCGTGACCTGCTGATTGGAGATCTGGTTCCCGTCGGCCGCCAGCGCGATCATGTTGGTCACGCCGAATGTCTTGCCGAGAAGGAACGCGTGCTGCGAATCGATCATCGACACATCGACGACCGTCGGATTGCCGACGAACACGGTCTTGACGGGTTTGGGAAACGCGATCAGGCGCGCCTGATCGATCGTCACGCCGAGGCCCGTGTCTGCGGTGTGCACGACTGTGGCTTTGACGTGAGCCACGTGATGGCGATGGACGGGGTGGCACACGGCGTTAGGGGTGGTCGCGGCTGCGGCCGTGACAAGAAGCGGCAATGAAGCCGCCAAAATCGCAATGCGGAACGCGCATACCATGTGGGTTTTCTCCATCGTGCGCGGCCAAACTAGTCTGAGACCCGTAAAGGAAGATTTAAGTCTCCGGAGGCGGGAGAAAGTTACGGAGGCAGCGCATTCAATCCGACTCGATTTATTTCGATCGAATTGATTCGATTGTGGCGCGCCCCCTCCGCCGNNTGCTCCGCTTCGCTCCGCAAACCACCTCCCCCACGATGGGGGAGGAAAACCTGATGTAACTCCGGCCAAGATTATCGGCGGGGCCTTACCAAAGGGTTCCGCGGCGATTGCCCGGGTTTACGTTGCGTAAACGGCGCGTAAGGCAAGTTGCTTCATGACATGAGCGCAGGGGGCGCGCGAAGACTCGCATGCTGACGTTAGAGACAAAACTGCAGGCGCATTCCGCGCGCATCGCGGCTGACGCGCACGCAACCGCTCCCCTCCTTTCCATCGTCGTTCCGACCTTCGGCGAGAGAGACAATGTCGAGGAGCTGGTGCGGCGCATCGACCTCGCTCTGCCACGCACCGCATGGGAGATCGTATTCGTCGACGACGATTCTCCTGATGGCACCGCCGAAACCGTGCGTTCGCTCGGCCGCCACGATCCCCGCGTGCGCTGCGTCCACCGCATCGGCAGGCGCGGCCTCTCTTCCGCCTGCGTCGAAGGCATCCTGGCGAGCAGCGCACCTTACGTCGCCGTGATGGACGCGGATTTCCAGCATGACGAGAAAATCCTGCCGCTGATGCTGTTGCGCGTGGCACAGGGAAACGTCGATATCGTGGTGGGCAGCCGGCACGTCGAGGGGGGCAGCATTGGCAACTGGAACAATCGGCGTGCGGCAATGAGCCGGTTCGCCGCCCAACTGAGCCGTCTGGCGACCCGTGTCGACCTGCAGGACCCCATGAGCGGCTATTTCATGATGAGTCGCGAGGCGTTTATGGGCGCGGCGCGCGGGCTTTCCCTCATCGGGTTCAAGATCCTGCTCGACATTTTCGCATCTGCGCCAAAACCGCTGCGATACGAGGAAATTCCCTATCGCTTTCGCGGCCGGCTCTCCGGAGAAAGCAAATTCGATTCCGCGGCGATGTGGGACTACGCGATGCTGCTGGCCGACAAGACGATCGGACACGTCGTGCCGCCGCGTTTCGTCGCCTTTTCCATTGTGGGCGCGCTGGGCACGCTGGTGCATATGGCCACCCTGACGCTTCTGCTGAAGGCTCTCGGTGTCGATTTCAATCTGTCGCAGGCGGGCGCGGCGGTGCTCGCGATGACGGGGAATTTCTTTTTGAACAACGCGCTGACCTATCGCGACAAGCGGCTGGCAGGAAGGCGGATGCTCGTTGGGCTGCTGACCTTCTATGCCGCATGCGGAATCGGCGCGGCCGCGAATGTCGGCATCGCCGACTATCTGTTCGTTTCGCACCATGCGTGGTGGATCGCAGGCCTCTCCGGCGTTCTGATCGGCGCCGTCTGGAACTACGCAACCACCTCCGTCTTCACCTGGCGCGGCCCGGGCCGGCCGTGAACAATATTCACAGGGAGGCAGTGAGGCGGTGAGAATTGTTGCGCGCGTCCGGCGCGCCACCTTCTTTCTCACCGCCTCACTGTNNGCCTCACTGTCTCCCTGTGAAACTGTCTTTTCTCCGCGCCCGCATGCCGATTCTTGGTCACCTGGCGGTTCACTGGCCGCATGCGGCACTTGGTACGAGGGATCGGGTTCGGTGTTTCAGGTAGTTGCGCGGTCGTTTTTGCGCCGACTGGTAAACAAACCGGAACTACGTAGCCCGCTTTGTTATCCTATCACACGGTTTCCGTGCCAAATCGGATCGATTCCCCTTTTGCGTGCTCATTCCGGCTTAAACGGTTGTTAGGACGATCTGGGTAGTGTTCCGCCGTGTCCACGCGTTGGAGCCGCTTTTAGATCGGCACTGGCTGGACGGGTGTCAAACTGGTGTCAATCAAATGGAGAACTCAATGAAAAACCTTGTATCGCGTTTTGTTTCCGACGAGTCTGGCGTGACCGCCATCGAATACGGCCTCATCG
>PKWC01000040.1:4170-4302 GCA_003131925.1 Alphaproteobacteria bacterium
CCGCTGCCGGGTTTCGGGGTTGTCTAGGAACTGGATCTGACGTCAATCCATCGGAGACTTCAATGAAGAACTTTGTTTCACGTTTTATGACCGACGAGTCCGGCGTGACAGCCATCGAATATGGCCTGATCG
>PKWC01000029.1 GCA_003131925.1 Alphaproteobacteria bacterium
CCGGCAATTGCCGCATGTGCCTTGTCGAATGGATGGGCGCGCCGAAACCGCAGGCAAGTTGCGCGCTGCAGGTGCGTGATATCTTCCCCAACAAGGACGGAACGCCGGCGCGCATCAATACGAAGTCGCCGCTCGTCAAGAAGGCGCGCGAAGGCGTGATGGAATTCCTGCTGATCAACCANNGAATGCGACCTGCAGGACCAGGCGATGGCCTATGGCCGCGCGTCCTTCCACCGCTTCAACGAGAACAAGCGCGCGGTAGACGACAAATATATGGGTCCGTTGATCAAGACGATCATGACCCGCTGCATCCAGTGCACGCGCTGCATCCGCTTCGCGACGGAAGTCGCCGGGGTATCCGATCTCGGCGCAACCGGGCGCGGCGAGGACATGGAAATCACCACCTATCTCGAGAAGGCGTTCGCGTCCGAACTTTCGGGCAATGCGGTGGATCTTTGTCCCGTGGGCGCCCTTACCTCGAAGCCCTATGCGTTCAACGCGCGGCCCTGGGAATTGCGCAAGACGGAATCGATCGACGTGATGGACGCTCAGGGGGCGAGCATCCGCGTCGACACGCGAGGCGGCGAAGTGTTCCGCGTGCTGCCTCGCCTCAACGAAGAAGTGAACGAGGAGTGGATCTCCGACAAGACTCGCCACGCTTGCGACGGGCTCAGGCAGCAGCGCGTCGACAGGCCCTATGTGCGCAAGGGCGGGAAGCTCGTGCCTGTGAGCTGGGGCGAAGCCTTCGCCGCCATCGCGGCGCGTGCCGCCGCTACGCGACCGGAGCGCATGGCGGCGCTGGTGGGCGACCTCGCGGCGGCGGAAGAGGTCAAGGCGCTGAAAGATCTGATGATTTCGCTTGGCGTGGCGAACCTCGATTGCCGGCAGGATGGCGCGAGATTGCAGGGGAGTCTCCGCAATTCCTGGCTGTTCAACACGACGATCGCGGGCGTGGAAGCGGCCGATGCGGTTCTCCTGATCGGCACGAACCCGCGCTGGGAAGCACCAGTGCTGAATGCGCGCTTGCGCAAGACATGGCTGGCCGGCCGTGTGAAGTTCGCCAATGTCGGGGAGGCCTACGACCTGACCTATCCGGTGGAGCAACTCGGCACAAAAACGGACGTACTCGAGGCGGTCGCAAGCGGCAGCCATCCGTTTGCTGAGGTGCTGAGAAACGCGAAGCGGCCAATGCTCATCCTTGGGCCAGGCGCACTCGCGCGCGAAGACGGTGCCGCGATCCTGAGACTCGCCGCGCAAATCGCGAGCGAGACGGGCATGATTGGGCCGGCGGAGAAACCCGCGCAGGGCGGCTGGAACGGTTTTAACGTGCTGCACATTGCGGCGTCGCGCGTCGCCGCGCTCGATCTGGGATTCCTGCCGGGCGTCGGCGGGCGCGATACATACGGAATTCTCGATGGCGCCACGAAGGGCGATATCGATTTCGTCTATCTGCTCGGCGCGGATGAGATCGACACGGGTGCTCTGGGGAAAGCCTTCGTCGTCTATCAGGGCACGCATGGCGATGCGGGCGCGCATCGCGCGGACGTCGTGCTGCCGGGGGCCGCTTATACGGAGAAGGAAGGTCTCTACGTCAATTTCGAGGGCCGCGTTCAGCGCGCGCGGCGTGCGGCCTTTCCACCGGGCGAAGCGAAAGAAGATTGGGCGATCCTGCGCGCACTATCGGACGTGCTCGGAAAGAGGCTGCCTTACGATGACCGCGAAGCCTTACGCCGCGCGATCGTCGGGGACGCACCGCATTTCACGGACATCGGCACATTGCCCAATCCGCCCGCAGCCAATCCCGATATCTGGAATGCGATTGGGGTGCAGGGGGATGTGAACAGCGAACTGCCGCTTTCCTCGCCCGTCACCGATTTCTACCTCACCAATCCGATCGGGCGGGCAAGCCCCACCATGGCCGAATGCAGCCGCATCTTCGTCGGCGGCGCACAGAAGATGGCGGCGGAATAGTGCGATGATCTTCACCGCTGCATTCCAGCATCTCGGTTTGCCCTACGCGTGGGCGTGGCTGATCAGCCAGGTGATCACCATGGCCATCTTCGCGGTGTCGCTGCTGATCATGCTGGCCTACATCCTTCTTGCCGACCGCAAGATCTGGGCGGCGGTGCAGATCCGCCGCGGACCCAACGTCGTGGGCCCGTTCGGCCTGCTTCAGTCTTTCGCGGATTTCTTCAAATTCGCCTTGAAGGAACCGGTGATCCCGGCGGGCGCAAACAAGGCGATCTTCCTCCTCGCGCCGCTCATGACCTTCACGCTCGCCTTCGCGGCGTGGGCCGTGGTGCCGCTCGACAATGGCTGGGTGATCGCCAACATCAACGTCGGCATCCTCTATATTTTCGCTATTTCCTCGCTCGGCGTCTACGGCATCATCATGGGCGGCTGGGCGTCGAACTCGAAATTCCCCTTCCTCGGCGGGTTGCGTTCCGCGGCGCAGATGGTGTCCTACGAGGTCTCGATCGGCTTCGTGATCATCACGGTTCTGCTCTTCGCGGGTTCACTCAATCTCTCCGATATTGTGCGCGCCCAGGCGCATGGCTGGTTCGCCTTCTCGATCCTGTTTCCGATGCTGGTCGTGTTCTTCGTCTCGGCGCTTGCCGAAACCAACCGGCCGCCCTTCGACCTGCCGGAAGCGGAATCCGAACTCGTGGCCGGGTTCATGGTCGAATACTCCTCGACGCCCTATCTCCTGTTTATGATCGGCGAGTATCTGAACATTGTGCTCATGTGCGCGATGATCTCGATCCTGTTCTTCGGCGGCTGGCTGCCGCCATTCCATGTGTGGCCGTTCACCGCGGTGCCGGGCGTGATCTGGTTTCTCATCAAGATCTGGTTCTTCTTTTTCCTGTTCGCGATGGTGAAATCGATCGTGCCGCGCTATCGCTACGACCAGCTGATGCGGCTCGGCTGGAAGGTTTTCCTTCCGACGGCGCTTCTTTGGGTGGTGGTCACGGCGGGCTGGGTGCTCGTCTTGCGCACCCACGCGATGTGAGGTTTCATGGCCTGGCTCGACCGCACCGCGCGTTCCATCTTCTTCTGGGAGCTGGTGAAGGCGTTCGGCCTCGGCATGCGTTATTTCTTCAAGCCGAAGGCGACGATCAACTATCCCTTTGAGAAAGGCCCTCTCAGCCCGCGCTTCCGCGGCGAGCACGCGTTGCGTCGCTACGCGAATGGGGAAGAGCGCTGCATCGCCTGCAAGCTCTGCGAGGCGATTTGCCCGGCGCTCGCCATTACGATCGAAGCGGAGCCCCGCGAGGACGGCAGCCGTCGCACCACGCGCTACGATATAGACATGGTCAAATGCATCTATTGTGGGCTGTGCCAGGAAGCCTGCCCGGTGGATGCGATCGTGGAAGGGCCGAATTTCGAATTCGCCACCGAGACACGCGAGGAACTTTATTTCGACAAGGCGCGCCTGCTCGCCAACGGCGATCGCTGGGAAAGCGAGATCGCGCAAAACCTCGAACTCGACGCACCGTATCGCTAGCGCAAGAAATACAGAAAATGTTTAACGCAGAGGACGCGGAGGATGCGCAGGGGACGCAAGACGACATTTGCTCGCGAAGCGCGCTACAAATTCCACTGCATCCCAGGTCCACCCTCTGCGTCTTCGGCATTAGAACTTTGTCGGGGATGAATAACCCGGGATGTTGACGGGGATTGCCTTTTATCTGTTCTCGGCGGTGCTGATCGGGGCGGCGCTGATGGTGATTGCTTCGCGCAATCCCGTGCATTCGGTGCTGTTCTTGATCCTCGCCTTCTTCAACGCCGCGGCACTGTTCATTCTGCTGGGCGCGGAGTTCCTCGCGCTTATTCTGCTGATCGTCTATGTCGGCGCAGTGGCGGTGCTGTTCCTGTTCGTTGTTATGATGCTTGACATCGAGTTCGCGGAACTGAAACGCGGCGCGCTGCAATATCTTCCCTTCGGCGGCCTCGTCGGCGTGATCCTTGCCGCCGAACTCGTGCTGGTGGGCATAGGCGCGCTGGTGCCGAACGCCGGTTCGCTTGTGCCGCACGCAACGCCCGGACATCTCACCAACACCGAGGCCCTCGGGCGCGTCCTCTACACAGATTATGTCTATTACTTCGAAACGGCCGGGTTGATCCTTTTCGTCGCGATGATCGGCGCGATCGTGCTCACCTTGCGCCATAAACCGGGCGTGCGCCGGCAGAAGATCGCGCTGCAGAACGCGCGCGATCCCAAGCTCGCCATCGAGCTCGTTGACGTGCAACCGGGGCAGGGGGGGGCGTGATGCAGGTCGGGCTCGCCAACTATCTCGCGGTCGCCGCGATCCTCTTCACCGTGGGCGTGCTCGGCATTTTTCTGAACCGACGAAACGTCATCATCATCCTGATGTCGATCGAGCTGATCTTGCTGGCGGTCAATATCAACCTGGTGGCGTTCTCG
>PKWC01000044.1 GCA_003131925.1 Alphaproteobacteria bacterium
TCGCGCTGAACGACTACGCGCGCACCAACGATCCTTTCTCGAAGATCGGCAAAGCCCAGACGTCGGTCGATGTATCGAGCGTGATCCGCGCTTCCAACGATAGCTTCCGCGTCGAATGGGTCGAGCATCGCTACCAGGACGGCGCACTCGCCGACAACACCCGTTGGACCGCGATCCTCACCATCGCGATCCAGACGCCAACCTCCGCCGACGTGCTCCGCAAGAACCCGCTCGGCATCTACGTCACCGCCATCAACTGGTCCAAGGAGCTGGGACAATGACCCTGCCGTTTTCCATGGAAGCCGGCAGCCCGGCTTCGCGTCTCTTCACCATTCAGCAGAGCCGGAAAGGAGCAAATACGGCTTTCCGCAAAGTCGGCCTCGCGGTTTTGCTGATGTCCGTCTCGGCCCTCGGCGGCTGCGCGCACAATTTCATTCCGCCTGATATCAATTACGACAGTGCAGCGCCGGCCAAGCTCACCGTCGATCCGCCAGCACCCATCAAGATCGTGGAGTTGCCGAAGCCTTTGCCGCTCCCGGAGCAACTGAAGCCAATCGATGGTGGAAAGCCGACACCGGAAGCCGCGGACCCGACCGTGCGCGTCAACCAGGCCAACGCCGCCGCGCGGATCCAGCCAGTGCGCAACGGCTTCATCAACGCGGTCCAGGTCTATCCNNGGATCATCGGCGATACCGAGAGCGGCGCGGGCGCGACCAAGAAGGTCCACATCCTGGTCAAACCGACGAGACCCGAGCTGCTCACCAATCTGGTGATCAACACGGATCGGCGAACCTATCTGCTCGAGCTGCGCTCGACCGAGAAGACCTACATGGCCTCCGTCTCCTGGCAGTATCCCGAAGACCAGCTCATCGCGCTTCGGCGACAAAACCAGGAAGCCGACGCGGCGGCGCCGATCGCGTCCGGCGTCGATCTCGCCTCGATTAACTTCCGTTACGCGATCCAGGGCGACAATCCAGCCTGGCGCCCGCTGCGCGCCTTCGACGACGGGCACAAGGTCTACATCGAGTTCCCGAGCGGCATCGCCCAGGGCGAGATGCCGCCGCTGTTTGTCATCGGTCCGGCCGGCGGGTCCGAATTGGTGAACTACCGAGTCAACCGCAACTACTACATCGTCGATCGCCTGTTCGCCGCCGCCGAACTGCGCCTCGGCGATAAGGATAGCGAACGGCGCGTGCGCATCGTCCGCACTGACGGAAGGCCGCGGTCATGACGGCGGAAGGCCCTGAAGAGCAACCGCCGTCGCCGACGCCCGTCGTACCGCCGGATCTTCGGCTTCGGGGCGAGCGCCCGCGCGTCACGCGCTTGTCGCGCAGGGTGCTGATCGGTCTCGGCGCCGTGTCGGCGCTCGCCGTTGCGGGCGCGCTCGGCTACGCGCTCCAGACTCGCAACGCGGCGCAGAACGGTCAGGAGCTGCTCTCCACGCAGAACCGTCCATCTGCTGAGGGCCTGGCGGGACTTCCGAAAGACTATACCGGCCTGCCGCGCCAGGCGCCCCCGCTCGGGCCGCCACTGCCCGGAGATCTGGGCAAGCCGATCCTCAACGCCGGCGCTGTACCGAACACCGTAAGTCCCGCCACGACGCCCGATCCAGAGGCGCAGCGCAGGGCCCAGGAGATTGAGGCGGCGCGGCTCAGCCGTCTCTTCGCTCAAACCAATCAGCAGGCGCAGCCCGTCGGGCTCGCCGCGCCGGCTGCGACGGGGACAACGGCGGGCCCAACGCCCACGCCGCCGGTCGACGCTGGCGCCGCGCAGAACATGCAGGACCGCAAGACGGCGTTCCTCAACACTTCGACCGACAAGCGCACGGTCAGTCCTGACCGGCTCGACGCCAAGGCCTCACCCTATGTCGTGCAAGCCGGCACTGTGATCCCAGCCGCGCTCATCACGGGCATTCGTTCCGATCTGCCCGGCCAAATCACCGCGCAGGTGACGGAGGCAGTCTATGACAGCCCGACCGGCAAATATCTTCTGATCCCCCAGGGTGCGAAGCTGATCGGCCAGTACGACAGCTCCGTCGCCTTCGGTCAGAGCCGCATCCTGCTGGTCTGGACCCGCATCATCATGCCGGACGGCACGTCGATCGTGCTGGAGCGTCAGCCCGGCGCCGACACGCAAGGCTATGCCGGACTCCAGGACGAGGTCGACAACCATTGGGGCATGCTGTTCAAGGCCGCCGTGCTGTCGACGCTACTCAGTGTCGGCGCCGAAGCCGGCACCAGCCAGGACGAGAACAATCTCGTGCAGGCGATCCGCAGCGGCGCCTCGAACAGCATCAGCCAGACCGGCCAGCAGATTGTTCAGCGCCAACTCAATATCCAGCCGACGCTCACCATCCGCCCGGGCTTCCCGGTCCGTGTCATCGTTACCCGCGATCTGGTGTTGACGCCCTACGGACACGGAGGGAATCCATGACGAAGCTCAAGCTTGGGCCGCTGGCCGACGACAAGCCGGTCAAAATCAGCATTGAATTGCCCGCTGCCGTGCATCGGGATCTTGTCGCCTACGCTCAAGTGCTCGGCCGGACGAGTGGCCAAACGGCTCCCGACCCCTCGAAGCTCATCGTGCCGATGGTCGAGCGATTCATGGCGACCGACCGCGCGTTCGCGAAGGCGCGACGCGATCGGAGCGGTCAGGTCGCTTTCGGTCCGGCCGAGAAATCGGGATAGTGTTCGTTCAACATAGCCAGGAACGATCCCAAGGCGGGATTGCTGTTCGCTTCTCGCCAGTACGCCATGAAATTGGTCTGGGTCGGGCCGTCGTCGTCCCAGACCTCCCTATAGACCACGCCTTCGTGGCGCACCCCCGTCGCGCCCTCGAACATCAAGAGCGTGCCATAGTTCGCACTGACGAGGCTCAGCAGTCTGTCCAGTGACGAGTCCTGATGGATGATATGCTGAGAATCAATGGCATGACGGAGCTTCGCCGCGAGCAGCCCCTCAAGCTCCGGTCCGGGACCCTGCTGCGGGACGAGGAACTTTTCGTTTGCAAGATCCGCCCAACGAATCCTCGAATTTTGGCCAAGCGGATGATGCTCGGGGAAAGCTACGATCACCCGCTCGCTCCAAAGCGGAAGCATCCGGCCGTCCCATGCCGTCGCATGACCCGTCATGATCGCGACATCGACGGCGTTGCCCGCGAGAGCGCAAAGCAGCCGATCATGGCTCCCATCGACGGTTCGTACATCTACATCCGGAAAGCGCCGGTGATATTCGACCAGCGTCGCGTGCATGTGCCCCGCCGAAGGGGAGGCTTGAACGCCGATCGTTAACAAGCCAAGTTCGCCACGGCTCCTGCTCCTGATCCGCCGAAGTTCCCTGTCCACGTCATCGAGTATTCGCTTGGCGCTCGCGATGAACTCCAGCCCCACCATGGTGAGGTGGGTGCCGCCATTCGTCCTTTCGAACAACACCATGCCAAGCTGGCGCTCGATCTCGTGCAGCCGGCGGCTCAAGGTCGATTGGCGTATGTTCAGAGCTTCCGCCGCCTGTCTCAGGCTGCGGTGCTGTGACGTTACGACCGCCAAACGCAAATCGCGAAGCTCTACGTCCACGCTGCTCACTTCATCGGCCCGCATACGGGCCGCCTTTCACAAACTCTGCCGCCCCCTCTCCGGCCACCTCCATCGCGACGATACACGAAGCCCGTGGTTCGATCCCTCGACTTGTCAGGCCGGCAATGGATCGGTGCCGCGATCGAGCAAGGCCAGATAGTCCGAATAGGCGTAAATCCGGCCGCGCTGCCGTCCCGTGGTCTCGCGCACGACCCCAATCTTGGCGAGATTTTCCAGCGCCGTGCTGGCGGTCGGGAAGGAGACGGCGAGCTTTTCGGAGACGGTCTGGATGGTGACGATCGGGCTGGCCTGCATCAGTTCGTGGACCCGGAGCGCCGACGGGGCCGCTCGGCCGAGGCCGGCGATCTCCTGTCGATGGGCGTCGAACATGGCGATCAGATCGCGAGCCGTCGCGGCCGCCTGTTCGGCGGTCTCCGCCACGCCGGTCAGGAAGAACTCCATCCAGGTCTCCCACGTCCCGGCCTGCCGGACCTCCTGCAGGAGCCGGTAATAGTCGTCGCGCCGGGACTTCAGGAACAGGCTGAGATAGAGGATCGGCTCGCGCAGCACGCCCGCCTCGCACAGGATCAGCGTGATGAGCAGCCGGCCCAGGCGTCCGTTGCCGTCGAGAAAGGGATGGATCGTCTCGAACTGGACGTGGGCCAGGCCCGCCCGGATGAGCGGGGGCAGCGCCGCATCCTCGCTGTGCAGGAAGCGCTCCAGCGCATCGAGGCACTCGTCCAGCCGGTTCGGCGGGGGAGGCACGAACAGGGCGTTGCCCGGCCGGGTTCCACCGATCCAGTTCTGCGAGCGGCGGAACTCGCCCGGTTGCTTCGCGGCGCCACGCCCTGATTTGAGCAGGATGGCGTGCATTTCGCGGATCAACCGGAGTGACAGGGGAAACCCACCCCGCATCCGGGAGACGCCATGCTCGATCGCCGCGACGTAGTTCGAAACCTCGGTCACGTCGTCGAGTTCGACCGCTGGCGCCTCGTGATTTTCGAACAGTAGCAGGTCGGACAGCGAGGATTGCGTGCCCTCGATCTGCGAGGACAGGAGGGCTTCCTTGCGGACGTACATGTAGAGGAACAAAGGCGTCGAGGGCAGGATCGTCGTCACGCCGTCGAGGCGCCCGACCGCGGCGATGGCGCGTTCGTAGACGTGCATGAACCGGCCCAGTTCGAGCGGCGGCTTTGGCGGCAGCGGGGGAGGCACATAGGCGCGCACGCGCTCGCCTCCCGCGCTCGTTTCAACATAGACCCCGAGCCTTTGGTTCTCTCCGTCCGTCACGCGCGATCCTTTAATTAGCTTCGCCGCTATTAAAGCGTATCGCCATATATCTTAATAGCGGGTGGGGCTAATTCAAGGCTGCCGGCGTGACGCGACATCCGCACGGGCGGCGATTGGGAGCACGACAGGAGAGGATGTGGTTCGACTCGACATCTTCGAGCCCTCGGCCAACCTAATCCGCGTTGCGCTACAAGGCGCAAATCTAGGGAGGTTGGCGCACCCGACACGATTCGAACGTGTGNNTCTATCCAGCTGAGCTACGGGTGCATCTCAATTTCGCCTAGCCCGACTGACCTATGAGGGTCAACGGATTCGGCCTTCACAAACCAGTCCCACATCACGGCCGCCGGGTGACTACGCCCCGCTATCCGCTGTTCCGCCCCCGTTCTCCGAAAACTGCTTACGCGGTGCTTACGCGAAAATTTCTCGGGGTTTGGCGGCGTTCGTAGGATTACTCAAGCTACTGTTTTCACGAACCTTTCTTCAGTTACTTACTAACGAAACCCCCTTGACATCAGCCTTCGGAGGGCAGCACTCTATCCAGCTGAGCTACGGGCGCGGACCCCGTTTCTAGCCCGCCCGCCGCGCCGCGGCAAATGTCGGCGCCCAACCCGATCGCGCGCGTCGCAAGATGAACTCCGGCTTCGGCGACGAGCCAAAATCCGGGCCCGGCAACTACGCCTCTGCGGTGAGTGCGGGAAAGAGGACAAAGGCCGGAACATTCCGGCCTTTGTTTTATTTCTTGGACGTGCGCGCGGCAGCGTCGCGCACGCAATCGCCTGATCCCGCCAACCTTATCCCGGCTCACAGCCTGACGCGGAATGCGCCGTCCCAGTCGGGGCCCGGCGGATTGGCTTCGAACCAGGCAATGCGCGCGAGGTGGAGATCGTAAATCTTCTGGCTCGCACCCGACATTCTGCGGCATTGCTCGATCAGGCCGCGCGCTTTCTCCCATTGCTGCTCGTGCAGCGCGCGAAAGATGTGTTCGTGAAACGCGGCGACGGCGCGGAATTTCGGGCTCGCGCGCATCACCGCATTGCCGAGCAATGCGTAGAGCTTAAGCGGCGCATCGCTCGGTTGGGGCGCGAGAAAATCGACCTCAAGAAAAGCGTAGGTGCTCTCCGCAATGTCCCTGGTCGTCTCGCTCGCGATGATGGCGGGCCCGTAACGCCAGGAAAGGCGGCGAATGCGCTCCGCCATCTCCGCATTCGACCCGATCACACAAGTCCCGGCGCGGGCGCGCGAGCGCAGCGGAACGATCGATGCCGGGCCTGTCGCCAGGCCGATGCCGATCTCCGCCATCTCGAACACCCGCCCGTCGCGGCGCTGCGCATGGGAGAGAAACTCGTTTGCATTGGCGAGCGAAAGGATCATGCGGCCTGCCGCCTCGCAGGCCTCAACGGCGTGCCCCGTTCCCTCCAGCGGCGCGGTCCAGTGCGCAGAAAAGGACGTGCCGTCGAAATGGCCGATCACCGCACCATGCTGGACGGCGTCGTCGACGAGCGGCGCCATCACCGCATTCACGACGCGCGTGAAATCCGCGGCATCGCCCGAATAGGACTCTGCGAGCTGCGAGACCCCGCGCAGTCCGCAGGCGAGCGTCGTTATCGCCCGCGACTCGGGCGTGCTTGAGGACTCGGCCGCCGAGTCCCCGCCTGCGCCGGTCGAGAACGTCCGCGGCTCGATTGCCGCTTCGCGCCGGCCCGTGATGGCAAAGGCGCAGCAGCCGGCGCCAGCAGCAAGCAGGAGCGCCGCGCTCGCGTTTGCGGTATCGAAAAGCGTCCGCCCGTTCGCGTATGCGATCCAGCTCGCGCCCTGCATCATCGCAATCATCATCGCGGTGAATGCGCCGGCCCAGAACAGACGTCCGCGCGCCAGGAGCAATGTCAGCGCCGCTCCCGCCGGCGCCAGAAACGCGGCCTGGGTCATGAGGAAGGCCGGGATTCTCGGCGTGGCGCCCGTCAACTCGATCGCCCGCCAGGCATCGAGTTCGATATTCGCGAGCCGCAGCGCGAGATGCGCGGGATCGACGATAATGAATGCAACCGCCATCGCCAGAATGGCGAGGGGCAGTGCCCAGTCCGTAAACGGCCTCGTTTCAGTGTTCATCGCGAATGCGCGGGCCGTGAATCATCCTGTCCCCATCGAGCTCTTCTATCGCGCAAAAAGGCAGGAATTGAAAGATGCACGCTATCCCGCAAGGCGTGCAACGACGTAGAGGAGACCGGCGCCGAAAAGCGTCATCAGGGTGGTCAGGAATTTCGGATGCGCGTGAAAGCTTTCGGGAAGCAGGTCGCTCGCTCCGATATAGAGAAAGAATCCGGCGAACAATCCGAGCAGGGACGATATTGCGGAGCTGGGCAGAGAAACAACCAGACTCGCCGCCGCGCCGACGACCGGCGCAAGCGCATCGGTGAAAAGCCAGCGGAATGCCTGCTTCGTGCTGCCGCCATTCTTCAGTACGAGATTGACGGTGTTCATCCCGTCCGAGCAATCATGCGCAAGCACGGCCGCCGCGACCACGATGCCGATTCCGGGCGAGGCGCGAAAGGCGACGCCGATCGCGAACCCATCCATGAGACTGTGCACGGAAAGACTTCCGGCGCCCGCCCATTGGCGTTCGACGAGCGCGCCTTCGGCCGGCCCGGCGCCCCCGTCATGATGCGCATGCAAGAGGATCATCCGGTCGAGAACGGTATAGCCAAAAAATCCCACCGCCGCGATGGCGAGCACCGACGCAGGTTCGAATGTGGAGCTGCCGATCTTTATCGCTTCGGGCAACAGATCGAAAAATGCGAGCGCAATGATCGCCCCGGCGCTGAAGGCGAGAATCAGGTGAAGGCGGTCACGCAGGCGTAACGCCAGCGCGCCGCCGGCCAAAGTCGCGCCGCAGGCGCCGAGCGAGATGAACATGATCAGTGCTTGCTGCAAACCCGATCCCCGCTGCCAAACGCACCCGACGATCCCCGCTACGTGACGCCTTCGTCAACTTCCTTGCCGCCATCCCGTGACCGGCTTAGGATTCCGTTCCGGAATACGGCTCTCCTGCGAGGAACGGCCAATGCACGATATTACCAAGGATCCGGCCTACAACGCCGTCGATCCAGCCGATTTTCCCGCCATGCTCGAGATCGAACGCTATGGAAACCGTTCGGACGCCTTCGACCGCATCATCTCCGCCACCCACGATCATTTCTGGGACCCGCTCGACAGCAAATATATCGATTTTTCGCAGGGCTTCGATACCGCGAACGAATATCTCGTCAACCCCTCCGCCAACACCGACCTGAAGACGGCCATCGGCGACCGGCTCGATGAAGGCCAGAAGATCAAGCTCGTCAATCTCGATGTCTGGTGGTCATTCTCTTCGATCCTGCATGGCGAGCAGGGCGCGTTGTCGCTTTCGGCTTCGCTCTGCCACATCCTTCGCGATCCGGGCGCGCAGGAATACGCCGCGAACCAGACGCGCGAGGAGGCCCGCCACGTCACGGCGTTCACCCGCTACATCCAGGCGCGCTGGGGGAAGCCCGTTTCCGTCGGCTCCTCTCTCGGCAATCTGCTGGAGGAACTCGTCGCCTCGCCGCTCGTGTGGAAGAAGCTCGTGGGCATGCAGATGCTGGTGGAAGGCCTCGCCATGGGGGCATTCGCCATGTTCTTCAAGGAAGCGCGCGATCCCCTGATGCGGCAGGTCTGCCAGCTCGTGATGACCGACGAGGCGTTCCACCACAAATTCGGAAAGATCTGGGCCGAGCGCACCATTCCCTACATTTCGCGTGAGGAACACGAGATGATCGAGGATTGGGCGGCGCAGGTGTTCCAGATCCTTCTCTTCAATCTCGGCAGTCCGGACCAGAAGCCGTGGATCTACGAAGCCGTCGGCCTCGACCCCGCCTGGTGCCAGAGCGCCTTCATGGAGGGATTGACCGACGCGCTGATCCGCGAAGAACTCCGCGATGCCGCCAATCTCTTTCGCGTGCTCATCAAGACACTGCTCAGGGCCGGCATCATCACCGACCGCACGCGCGGCATCTACGCCGCTTATGTCGACATGGCCGAGCTCTATGACGAGGGCGACCGCATGGTGGGCGACGATATCGCCGAGGAGGGAATCAAGCATCTGCTCAAACTGAACGCCGGTAACCGCGGGCGCAGGCAGGCGCCGCTCGCGGCCGAATAGAGCGGCGGCAGACATGTCGGGACGCGTCGAGGGAAAGGTCGCGCTCGTAACGGGCGCGGCCCAGGGTCTCGGCGAAGCGACGGCGCGGATGCTGGCACGCGAGGGTGCGCGCGTTGCGGTGACCGACATCAATGAAGAGGGCGCGATTCGCGTGGTGCGTGCGCTGAATGGGCTGCGCAAAGATTCAGCGATCGCCGTTTCCCACGACGTGACGCGCGAGGATCAATGGCGGCACGCGGTCGAGGAAACGGAGCGGCAATTCGGCGGCCTTCACGTGCTCGTCAACAATGCCGGCATCGGGCTGACCAAGGATTTCGAAACGATCACACTCGAGGAATGGCGGCGCGTCCACGCCATCGATCTCGACGGCGTGTTCCTCGGCTGCAAGCTCGCCATTCCGTTGATCGCGAGAACGGTGAAAGCGAGCGGCCTCGGCGGCTCCATCGTCAACATCTCGTCGATCTCCGGCATCATCGCCGGCCACAACATGGCCGCCTACAATTCGGCGAAAGCGGCCGTGCGGCATCTGTCGAAATCGGTCGCACTCCATTGCGCGAAGCGCGGTTACGGAATCCGCTCGAATTCCGTGCATCCGGTGTTCATCGCAACGCCGATTCTCGATGGCCTGGTTGATCGCTTGGGGCGCGATGAAGCCTATGCCAAGCTCGGCCGCCAGGTGCCGCTCGGCCATATCGGCGAGCCCGACGACATCGCCTACGCCGTGCTCTACCTCGCTTCCGACGAATCGAAATTCGTCACCGGCGCCGAACTGAAAGCGGATGGCGGCATTTCTGCGATGTGAAGTGAGTCAAGTTGGCTTGCCGAGCCGTAACGCGCGGCAATGTACGTCCGTTTGTTCCAACTTGGCTGGCGTGCCAGGCGTAGCTCGCGGCAACCGGCCCGGCTTCGCCCGTTGGGCTACGCCGGGCAGACTTCACTCGCTTCGCGAGCGAAGACTGGTGGAGCTGAGCGGGATCGAACCGCTGACCTCCTNNTTGCGAACGAGGCGCTCTCCCAACTGAGCTACAGCCCCAAGGCTGCTCCGGCAATCGCTTCCGGCGCGGGCCGGGTATCTATGGTTTGGCGTCCGGCACTGTCAAGACTCGTTATCGGACGGAACGCCGCCGCACATGTCGGGTTGCAAAAGGCGCGCTTCGGCGACGGCGGCCGCCTTGCGACACCGCAACACCCTCCTCTACAAGGACGGCACAATTCGATTCTGCCTTGTCACGGGAGAGGCAGCCCGCCTCATGATTGCTCCGCTTGTCGTTACTCTGCTCTGGCTGTTCAACACGCTGGTCGAACTCTACATCGTCGTGGTGATCGCGGCCGTGGTGGTGAGTTGGCTCGTCGCTTTCGGTGTCCTCAACACTTATAATCAGTTCGCGAGGTCGGTCATCCGGGCTCTCGATGCGCTCACCGAGCCCGTGTTCCGCCAAATCCGGCGAATCATTCCGCCGCTTGGCGGTCTCGATCTTTCACCGCTGATCGTCATCATCGCGTTGCAGGCGCTGAAGATGCTGGTGAACGGTTACGCTTATCTGGCCATGTAGCGATTTGCCTGCAATGAAAGGGAAGCTGCTTCGAAGTCAGGTGGACGGCGTGCAGTTCAGGTTGCGCGTCGCACCGCGAGGCGGCCGCGACATCGTCGAAGGGTGGGTCCGCGATGCTGAGGGCGGCATGCTGCTGAAGGCGCGCGTCGCGGCTGCGCCAGAAAACGGAAAGGCAAACGTTGCACTCTCCGTGCTGCTCGCAAAAACGCTCGACGTGCCGAAAAAGACGGTAGGGATCCGGAGCGGCGCCGCGGCGCGAATCAAGCGCGTGCAGATTTGCGGAGATCCTGCGGCGCTTTCCGCGCGGCTTGCGAAGCTCGGAGAGGCGCGGTGAGCGCAAAAATCATCGACGGCAAAGCGTTTGCGGCCGGATTGCGGGCCCGCATCGCGCGCGAGTCGGCACGCCTGAAAGCCGAACACGGACTCGTGCCGGGCCTGGCGGTCGTGCTGGTGGGCGACGATCCCGCCAGCGATGTCTATGTGCGCAGCAAGGGCAATGACGCGCGCGAATGCGGCTTCCACGTGCTGGAATTCCGGCTGCCTTCCCATTCGCGCGAAGCCGACGTGCTCGAACGCGTGCAGGCGTTGAACGGCGACCCGTCCGTACACGGAATCCTCGTCCAGTTCCCGGTGCCACCGCAGATCCGCCAGGAGGCGATTCTCGACGCCATCGACCCGGCAAAAGACGTGGACGGACTTACGCCCAGGTCGGCCGGACTGCTTGTCGGCGACCGTGCCCATCTCGTGTCCTGCACGCCGCTCGGCGTCATGATGCTGATCAACGACACACTCGGCGACATCGGCGGTGCGGAAGCCCTTGTCATCGGCCGTTCGATCCTCGTCGGCAAGCCGATGGCGCAGCTCCTGGNNCGGCGGCCAGGGCGCGCCCGAGCGAGGCTTCACTTTGCGGCCCCCGCAGCACGCCGCGAATGCGACCGTGACCATGGCTCATTCGCGCACGCGCGATCTCCCCGGGCTCGCGCGCCGGGCGGACATTCTTGTTGCGGCGCTGGGCAGAGCACACTTTGTCAAAGGAAGCTGGATCAAGCCCGGCGCCTGCGTGATCGATGTCGGCACCACGCGCCTCGATCTGGGCGACGGGCGCACGAAGCTCTCGGGCGACGTCGATTTTGTCGAAGCGCGCGAGATCNNTGTTCCAGGCGGCGTCGGGCCGATGACGCGCGCCTGTCTGATGCGCAACACTCTCGTCGCAGCCGCATCGCAGGCCGGACTGCCGGCGCCGATTGTCTGAACCACGCCTCGCGGAAAATGTCGCCTACAGCCGCTGGCCGATATCATTCGCCAGCTTTGCCGGGCCTTCGTGCTCGTCCAGAACGTCTTCAAATCGTCCATTGGGCGCGAGAAGATAGAGCGCGCTCGTGTGGTCGATGGAATAGGAGTTGCCGGGCAGCTTGTGCTTCGCATAGTAGACGCCATACGCATGAGCGACCGAGGCGATCTGGGCTGCCGTGCCCGTCAGGCCGACGAATTCCGGACTGAAGGCTGCGAGATATGTCTTCAGCGTCTGCGGATGATCTCGTTCGGGATCGAGCGTGATGAAAACCGGGACGATCTGCGAAGCCCGGGGTCCGAGCCGATGCAGCGCGTCCGCGATCTCCTGCAGCGTCGTGGGACAGACGTCCGGACAATAGCTGTAGCCGAAATAGACAAGGACCCAGCGGCCGTGAAAATCCCCGTCGCTGCGTGCTTGGCCATTCTGGTCCGTAAGTGTGAACGCCCCGCCGATCCGCGCAGCCTGACCGCCGGAATCAAATTGGGCGCCCGGCCCCACAAGCCGCCACGCCAGCACTGCAGCGCACAACGCCAAAACTGCGGAGAGTCCCATCAGAATGGTTGGTATGCGGTTCATGGGATATCGGAACGCGACGCGCGGGGACCGAGATTGATAAGGTCAGGGATGGCAATAGCAAGCGCCGCAACGCCGCGCTTCGGGAACGACGCATGACTGCGCCGCAGCCGAGTGGCACGAAATTGTCCGAGCTGCGCGGCTGGACCTGGCTTTGGCCGTTCGACAATTCGGTTCTCGGCGGACGCGGCCAGACCATTCGCGGCCGGGTGCGGTTGCGCACCCTCAGCAACCTGCGATGGCTTGCCATTGGCGGCCAATCGGCAGCTTTGTTTGTTGTCCGCTTTGGCCTCGAATATCGCCTGCCACTCTGGCCATGTCTGGTCGCCATCGCGTCGAGCGTGGGCCTCAACGTGCTGCTTGCGACACGATTCCCCGCAACGCACCGGCTCACGAATCGCGATGCGACTCTTCTGCTTGGATTTGACGTCGTGCAACTCGGCGCGCTTCTCTATCTGACCGGCGGGATCGAGAATCCGTTCTCGCTGATGTTTCTCGCGCCCGTCGTAATCGCTGCTGCGACGCTCAATCTGGGCAATACGCTGATCCTCGCCGCACTCGCGCTCGTTTCGATCTCCGTGATCGCGATCATGCATTTTCCCCTTCCCTGGTCGTCGCGCGAGCAATTGAACCTGCCTCCGCTCTACCAGGGCGGCATCTGGGCGTCGCTCGTGGTCGGCATCGGGTTCACGTCGATCTATGCCTGGCGGATCGCCAGCGAAGCGGCCCGCATGCAGGCGGGCCTTGCCGCGACCCAGCTGGCGCTTGCGCGCGAGCACCGGCTGGGCTCGCTCGGCGCACTTGCAACGGCGGCAGCCCATGAGCTTGGAACGCCGCTCGGCACAATCGCCGTGGTGGCACGCGAATTGGAGCGGGCATTGCCGCCCGCTTCGCCCGAAGCCGAGGACGCGCGGCTGCTCAGGGCGGAGGCGGAGCGCTGCCGCGGCATTCTCACTCAACTCGCAAGGCCCGAAAAGAGCGTGCTCGCCGCGGCCGAATGTCTTCCGCTCGGAGCACTGCTCAATGAGATCGCCAGCGAGCATCGCGGCGGCGACATTGCGATCGGAATTCACCTTCCACCGGGAGCGGAGGCCGCCCCGGAGCCGAAAGTCTGGCGCATACCCGAGCTCTTGCACGGTCTCGGCAATCTTGTCGCCAATGCCGCGGATTTCGCCAGGACCACCGTGTCGATTCACGCGGAATGGACAATGGCGGAACTCATCATCTCGGTGGAAGATGACGGGCCGGGATTTGAGCCGGAAATTCTCGAACGCATCGGCGAGCCCTTTGTTACGTCCCGACCGGGAAGCTACGCGCTTGGCAATACGGAACTTGGCCCGAGCGACACCTTCGACGGGCAGCATGGAATGGGTCTTGGCTTTTTCATTGCCAAGACGCTCATCGAACAGACGGGCGGCAGCGTCAATGCCCAAAATCGGGAGGAGGGCGGTGCGAGGGTGACGCTGAGCTGGCTTCGCGGCGCCATCGACGGTGAAGTCCCGCCTGGCCGCATCGAGACGTTTTGACCCCAATCTTCCGATCCTATATTGCGCACTCGCGTGCGATGCCGGCCAACACAGAGCGATGAACCAGCCCCCCCTTCCCGAAGAGCGTACGCTTCTGATCGTCGAGGACGACCGCCCGTTTCGCGAGCGCCTGGCCCGTGCGATGGAGGCGCGGGGTTTCACGGTCGCCATCGCGGAAAACGTTGCCCAGGGCATGTCGCGCGCGCGAGAGGTGCCCCCGGCCTTTGCGGTCGTGGACCTTAAGCTCGATGACGGCAGCGGTCTCGACGTCGTGGAGGCGCTGCACGAAGTGAGACCGGAGGCGCGCGTTGTGGTGCTCACCGGATTCGGCAATATCGCGACCGCCGTGGCGGCAGTGAAATATGGCGCGATCGACTACATTCCAAAGCCTGCCGACGCCGACGACATTCTTTCCGCGCTGCTCGCTGCCCCCGGACACAAGCCGCAGCCGCCGGAAAACCCGATGTCGGCCGACCGCGTGCGCTGGGAGCACATTCAGCGCGTCTACGAATTGTGCGGCCACAACGTGTCGGAAACCGCGCGACGCCTCAACATGCACCGGCGCACCCTTCAGCGCATCCTCGCCAAGCGCAGCCCGAGATAGTTCGCCGTTACAAAGATCAAAGGGACGGAGAATCTCGGGGCCGCACGCATGCGGGCTCAAGGCCCAAAGAGACTTGCGCTAATTCGCAGCGTCGATCTGTTTGACCAGTTTCTTTGGCGCGATCGCGCGCCAGCGGCGCTCGAGCATTGCGCGCAGCCGGACCGGGTCGAGCAAGGACATGCGCGCGAGCACGGCGGGATAGTTGCGATAGTGATTCGTGATGTGAAAGAGCTTCGGATCGCTCTCCAGCAGCATGTCGCGCTCGTCGATGGAACCAACAATCAGGACGAGGGAACCATCCTCGTCTCGAAGGCGCGTAAAAAACTTCCCGGCGACGAGAAACGACGGCTTCCCGTAAGACGTCCCCTCGCTTGCAGCCGGAAACGACAGCGCGATCTTGCGCAGCTGCGCGCGGGTGATGCCTGCCTGTGACGCGGCCTTGTTCGCACGTTTGGTCATTCGGCGATTGCTCCAAGCACTCTGCGCGGCTCCGTCGCGAGCTCGAGTGTCAGTGCGAGGCGTTCCGCGGCGGCACGCGCAAACCTTAACGTCACGGCTTTGCGCCTGCTCGGGTGCAGCACCGAAGCCGGAGCGGCCCGCACGATCGCGCCGCCGTAGCGATCGGCCACGATAAGGCCTGTTTCGCGCGGCACCAGCTCATCGGGAAACTCGGGAGGAATGGCGAAATAGAACAATTCGCAGAATTCCAGATAGTCGGGCCACTTCGCGTCGCCTTTCAGATCGGGAATTGCCACTTTGACCTCGACGCCTGCGACGGTTCCATCCGCGCCCAGCGCCGCCACATCGAGCCTGCGCCCGTTGGCCAGCGAGAATTCGAGGATCGGGCTGAACCCTTCCTGGATCAGCAGGCGGCTGACGCCGCGTGCGACTTCGGCCGCCGTGGTCATACGGCTATTCTAAGCACAAAGCGAGAACGGAATCCAATTCCAGTGCGAAGCCGCTGGGATCATTCCGCTGCCAGCAATGCCGTCCCGGCCCCGCCGCGAAAATTGATCGTCTTGAGGAACTTGATCCCTTCCTCGGCGATATCGTCGCCGACCATACGGTCGCCCTCGCGCTTCAACTCGTCCATGTCGACATAAACAGCATAGAAAGCGCGGCTGCGATCGGTGACGATGCCAGAGTTGAGGAGCGTCTTGATCAGTACACGGAAGATATTCGCGGATTGTTTCATCTGCTCGCGGCGCTGGTCGTCACCGAAAGCCTCCTGGATTGCCGCCATCGCTTCCTGCCAGTCGAGACCGACAGATGCATAGACCGGTTTCTGCTGCTCCGGATTGACCAGGTTGAAGAGCAGGGTCTGAAAACATTGCGCCGCCCAGTCTTCGACCAGGTTGTGTTCTTCCGGTGTGAGCCTCGGGATCGTGCGGTCGGCCCAGATCTTTCCGAATTTGTGGTGAAACGCTTCGTCTGTCATGACGAGCTGGCACAGCTTGACCAGCAACGGATCGCTGGACCGTTGATAGAGAGTGGCAAAGGCGCCCATCGCCAGCCCTTCTACGAGCATCTGCATGCCCACGATTTTTTTGTAGACCTCGGGCGCGAGGACAAGCTCTGTCAGCAGGTTCTGGAGAGTCGGGCCGCAGGGCAACGGCGCTCCCCAGCGCGCCTTGATATAGGCGCTGAACGCCGTCACATGACGCGCTTCCTCCCGCGTCTGGTTGGCGGCGTATTCCTGTGCGCCCGGGTCGCTGAGGATGTGACAGAGCGATGCCGATAGCGCGAGCGCGCCCTGTTCCCCATGAAGGATCGACGACAGCGACCAGCGTGCCGACTGGTTCGCAAACCGAATATGATCGCTGCCCTTCAACCGCTCCCCGAGGCTCGTCTGGAAAATGGGAAACATCTCGTCGGGCAGGATCTGCTGCCGTTCGAGATCGAAGGGCTCGCTGAAATCGATGTATTTCGGATTCAGCGGATCCCAGAAATGGTCATGGGTCGCAGAAATGATGCGGTCGAATGCGCTTGAACGCCGTCCGTAGCGCTCGGGCTCCATCATTGCCGGGAAATCGTCGGGCGCGACCGCGTCGTAGGCGCCGTCTTTGGTGATCTGGACCATGGGCCGCTCCCTTGATGACCAGCAGTGCAAGTATCCTCATCGAATGGTCTGGTGTCAACAAAAATGACGCATGCGTCACGATTCATGCCAACGTGTCATGCCTTGGTTTTTCGCTCGTTCGAACGTCCTTTTCGCGCCTGACCGACAACGATCGACCAGCCTCCGCTTGCGCCGCTTCACCTGTTGCGGCGCGAGATGCCCCGCCCTATTTGAGGCCGGCATTAAGGGCCTGACACCATGGACGAGAAAAAGGATCGCTGGCGGTCCACGACAATACTCGCCATCCGCAAAGCGGGATCGGTCGTCATTGCGGGCGACGGGCAGGTCTCGCTTGGCCAGACGATCCTGAAGTCGAATGCCCGCAAGGTGCGCCGTCTCGGCAAGGGAGACGTGATCGCGGGGTTTGCCGGCGCAACGGCCGACGCGTTTGCGCTCTTCGAGCGTCTGGAAGCGAAGCTCGAGCAGCATCCCGGCAACCTCGCCCGTGCCTGCGTCGAGCTCGGCAAAGATTGGCGCACGGACAAATATCTGCGCCGGCTTGAAGCGATGATGGTGGTGGCCGACAAGAACTCGACGCTGCTGCTTTCCGGAACGGGGGACGTTGTGGAACCCGAGGACGGAGTGCTGGGAATCGGGTCGGGCGGAAACTTCGCGCTGGCCGCCGCGCGCGCGCTCATGGGTTTCGATATTCCAGCCGACGAGATCGCGCGCCGCGCACTCGCAATAGCCGCGGAGATCTGCGTTTACACCAACGACCGGATCGTGATCGAAAGCATCGAAATCGCATGACCTTTTTCACTCCCCGCGAGATCGTCTCCGAACTCGACCGCTTTATCGTCGGCCAATCCGACGCCAAGCGTGCGGTCGCGATTGCGCTGCGCAATCGCTGGCGCAGACAGCAACTCGCGCCGGAATTGCGAGAGGAAGTGCAGCCGAAAAACATCCTGATGATCGGACCTACCGGCGTCGGCAAGACCGAAATTTCGCGACGACTCGCCAAACTCGCCCAGGCGCCATTCCTCAAGGTCGAAGCTACGAAGTTCACCGAAGTCGGCTATGTCGGCCGCGACGTGGAACAGATCGTGCGCGATCTCGTCGAAATTAGCCTCACCCAGGTTCGGGAAAGGCGGCGGCGGGAAGTAGAAACACATGCGGTGGCGCATGCAGAGAATCGGATTCTCGATGCGCTGGCGGGCGCCAACGCGGGCCAAACCACCCGCGAAGCCATGCGCAAGCGCTTGCGCGCCGGCGAGCTGAACGACAAGGACATCGAACTCGAGATGCGCGACGCCGGCGGCGCCCCGATGCTCGAGATCCCCGGAATGCCCGGGGCCCAGATCGGAATGATCAATCTTGGCGACATGCTCGGCAAGGCGTTCGGCGGCCGTCCCCGAACACGGCGCATGAGCGTCGCCGAAGCCCACGACCCGTTGACTGCCGAGGAGGCCGACAAGCTTCTCGACAATGACGCGATCCAGCGCGACGCCATCGAGGCGGTGGAGCAGAACGGAATCGTGTTTCTCGACGAGATCGACAAGATTTGCGCGCGCAGCGAATACCGCGGCGGCGGCGACGTGAGTAGGGAGGGTGTGCAGCGCGATCTTCTGCCGCTGATCGAAGGCACGACCGTGGCTACCAAGCACGGCTCGGTTCGGACGGACCACATTCTCTTCATCGCGTCGGGCGCGTTCCACCAGGCCAAACCATCGGACCTCCTGCCGGAACTGCAGGGCCGTTTGCCGATCAGGGTGGAATTGAAGGCGCTCGGCCGCGACGAGTTCCGCCGTATCCTGACCGAGCCCGAGGCGAGCCTTATCAAGCAGTACCGGGCATTGCTCGACACCGAAAATGTCACGCTCGATTTCACCGATGACGGCATCGATGCCGTTGCCGAGATAGCCGCCCACGTCAATGCGAGCGTCGAGAACATCGGCGCCCGGCGACTTCAGACCGTGCTGGAGCGCGTGCTCGACGACATCAGTTTCTCGGCGACCGACAGGTCGGGTGAAAAGCTCGTGATCGACGGCACTTATGTGCGCTCGCGGGTTGAAGAACTGGCCAGGGACCAGGAGCTGTCGCGATTCATCCTTTAGCGTCCCGTTGACGGGGAGCGCGTTCCTTGCAAGGAGTCGCGCCTCGCCCGAGGATCGACGGATGCCGCCCGCAGACTATCTTTTCACCAGTGAAAGCGTGGCAGAGGGCCATCCCGACAAGGTCTGCGACC
>PKWC01000071.1 GCA_003131925.1 Alphaproteobacteria bacterium
GGCTCTCGCCGCCCGACAGCGTCGCGGATCCGCGGGAGAGCGAGAGATAATCGAGCCCGACATTGTTGAGGAATTTCAGGCGGGCGCGGATCTCCTTGAGAATGCGCGCGGCAATTTCCCGTTGCTGCGGGGTCAATTGCGGATCGAGATCGCGGAACCAGGCATCGGCCTGACGGATCGATTGCGCGCACACCTCGCCGATGTGGCGACCGGCAATCTTCACCGCCAGCGCTTCGGGCTTCAGCCGATAGCCGTTGCAGACCTCGCAGGGGCTGGTGTCCTGGTAGCGCTGCAGCTCTTCGCGGATCCACGACGAATCGGTCTCCTTGAAACGGCGCTGCATGTTGGGGATGACGCCTTCGAACGTCTTCTTCGTTTCGTAGCGCCTCATGCCGTCGTCGTAGATGAACCTGATCTCGTCCTCGCCCGATCCATTCATCAAAATGTCGCGCACGCGTTTCGGCAAATCCTCCCACGGGTCGTTGAGCGAGAATTTGTAATGCCGCGCCAAAGCTTCGAGCGTCTGCAAATAGTAGGGCGACGAGGATTTGGACCACGGCGCGATCGCGCCCTTGCGCAGGCTGACGCTTTCATCGGGCACGATCAGTGCGAGATCGAAATAGAGCTGCGTGCCGAGGCCGTCGCAGGCGGGACACGCGCCATGCGGGCTATTGAAGGAAAAGAGGCGCGGTTCGATTTCGGGGATGGTGAAGCCCGAGACCGGACATGCGAATTTCGACGACATGATGAGGCGCCGGGGCTCGCTCTTGTCCTTCACGTCGGCGAATTCCGCGACGAGCAGACCGTCGGCAAGGTTGAGCGCGGTCTCGATCGAATCGGGCAGCCGGTTGCCGATATCGGGCCGGACCACGATGCGATCGACGACCACCTCGATGTCGTGCTTGAGCTTCTTGTCGAGCGCGGGCGCGTGGCCGAGCTCGTAATACTTGCCGTCGATCTTGACGCGCTGGAACCCCTTTTTCTGCAGCTCCGCCAGTTCCTTGCGGTATTCGCCCTTCCGTCCGCGCACGATCGGCGCCAGCAGGAACAGCCGCGTTCCCGATTCGAGCGCCAGAATGCGGTCCGCCATCTGGCTGACGGTCTGGCTCTCGATGGGAAGTCCAGTGGCGGGCGAATAGGGCACGCCGACGCGCGCGAACAGGAGGCGCAGATAGTCGTAAATCTCGGTGACCGTGCCGACGGTCGAGCGCGGATTGCGCGACGTCGTCTTCTGTTCGATGGAAATCGCCGGCGAAAGCCCTTCGATGTGGTCCACGTCGGGCTTCTGCATCAGCTCCAGGAACTGGCGCGCATAGGCGGAAAGGCTTTCGACATAGCGCCGCTGGCCTTCCGCATAGATCGTGTCGAACGCCAGCGAGGATTTTCCCGAGCCGGAAAGGCCGGTGATGACCGTCAGGGTGTCGCGCGGTATCTCCACATCGACGTTCTTGAGGTTGTGCTCGCGGGCGCCGCGAACGGAAATGTTCTTCAGCATGACATCCGATCCAAACGTCCACTTTCGCCGAGGTGGTCCGCTCCCGCAACCGCGTGTCCGTCTTCCGCTGCCCGGATGGCAGTGCGGCCACGAAAGGTTGAAGGAGGCCTCTCATCGCAGCCGCTTGCGAGAACTGCGGCCCGCGATTCCCGATGGAACGTAGGTAGAACGGACGCGAGTTGCAACCCGTTGCGCTTCTGCGCACTTCCCCAAGAATGTCATGGCCCGGCTTGACGGCACAGGCGCTGAGTTAAAGTTCCGGTGCCAAATACATTCACCATGGGCGGGCTTGACCCGCCCGCCCGGCTGCCGCGCGTCTGCGCGGCGAATGACACTGCATCTGTTCGGGACTCAGTCACGGCTCGGGATGGTCGGGCTTAACCCGACCACGTGCGCTCGCCGCTGGGTGGCGGGGTCAAGCCCGGCCATGGTGAGAAGTGGGGGAATGGCTGATTTGGCGCCAGTGTGGTTGCGCGGGCCATGACAAATTTTTTGGGATACGAAGCGTTGGAAATGGAACACTAGCTCCATGATCGCGACGAATGGATTCAGCCGGGCAGGTTCCGGATACCGGCCGGAAGTTGACGGCCTGCGCGCCCTTGCGATCCTGCCGGTCGTGCTCTTCCATTATCGCGCGCCCGGTTTCGGGGGCGGTTTCGTCGGCGTCGACGTTTTCTTCGTGATCTCGGGCTATCTGATCACGTCGCTGATCCAGCACGAAATGGATCAGGGCACATTTTCGCTGGCGCGATTTTGCGAACGGCGCGTGCGGCGAATTTTTCCGGCCCTGTTCGCGATGCTCACGATCGTCTCGCTGGCCGCCCTTATCTTCTTCTTCCCTGTAGATCTCGTGCGCTACGCGCAGAGCCTCTTTGCTACCGCCTTGTTCGCGGCCAATTTCGAATTCTGGCGCGAAGCGGGCTATTTCGACGTGGCCGCCAACCAGAAACCGCTTCTGCATCTGTGGTCCATCGCCGTCGAGGAACAGTTCTACCTTGTCTATCCGGCACTGCTCCTCGCGCTGCGGCGCGTCTCGCCATGGCAACGCATTGCCGCGATCGCAATCGTGTTCCTCGCATCCTTCGCACTGAGCGTGTGGGGTGCCGGTTCGGCGCAGGTCGCGGCGTTCTATCTTCTTCCGACGCGCGCCTGGGAGCTGATGCTGGGCGCGCTTCTCGCTTTGGGCGCGGTGCCGGCCCTGAAATCCGCGATGGCGTCCGACGCGTTGGTCTTGCTCGGGCTGGTCCTGATCGCGGGATCGGTTTTGGGCTTCACGCCGCAGACGCCGTTTCCGGGATTCGCGGCGCTTGCGCCATGCCTTGGCGCGGCGCTCGTCATTTACGCGGCGCATCCGGAGAGGACCATCGCTGGAAAGCTGTTAGCTACGCGCCCGCTCGTGTTCATCGGGCTGATCTCCTATTCCCTCTATCTCTGGCACTGGCCGGTCTTCGTCTTCGCGACCTACATCGGTTTTCGGGAACCGTCGGGTGTGGGCAGCGCCTTGCTCATCGCGCTGTCCTTCGTATTGGCCGTGATCTCATGGCGTTACGTGGAGCAGCCGCTTCGCAGAGCTTCGCCGGGCGCGCCGCGCCGCGCTCCGTTCGCCGCCGCTGCCCTAGTGGCCGGACTCATCGCCGCATCGGCGGCGCTGGCGGCGTCGACGGACGGATTACCGCAACGCCTGCGCCCGGCCTTGCAGCGCATCCTGGCCGAACAGGATGATCACGAACCGCGGATCGCGCGCTGTTTCGGGCTGACATCCGAAGACGTGAGAAAGGGCCGCCTGTGCCGCATCGGCGCAGCGGGCGCCGTTGCTCCTAGCTTTCTCTTGTGGGGCGACTCTCACGCCGACGCGATTCTGCCTGCTGTCGCCGCGGCGGCCGCGCGCGCCGGCCGCGTGGGACTGTTCGCGGGTGGCGAAGCCTGTCCGCCGCTTCTCGGTGTCACCACACCCAAGCCCGATTGCCGCGCCTTCAACGACGCGGTGGCGGCGCTGGCGAAGCGGCCGGAAATCACCGAGATCATCCTGGAATCGCGCTGGGCGAAATATGCCGAAGGCTCGACCTATGGATACGAGCCTCGAGGGCGCGTTGTGCTTCTCGACAACATGTGCCGCACTCCCGCTCCCGACGACAATCACGGCGTATTTCTGCGCGGGCTCGATCGGACGGTCAGTGAGCTTCGGAAGGAGGGAAAGAAGGTCGTCATCGTCGCCTCCATTCCCGAGATCGGTTGGCCGGTGCCCGCAATACTCGCGCGCCGTGCCCTGGCCGAGAATGCGGATGGGGTCGATCCCGATGTCGGCACTTATCTGAACCGGCAGAGGTTTGTGCTGAATGCCTTCACGAGCCTGCGGCAGCGCTACGGTGCGAACGTCCTCTATCCGCACACCGTCTTGTGCAGGAGCGGAGCCTGCGCGGTGGCGCTCAATGGCGTCCCCCTCTATCGCGACGAACATCACCTGAGCGTGAAAGGCGCCCGCCAGCTCCTGCCCCTTTTTGCAGGCGCGCTTTAAGCAGGCGCGTGATTTGCTATTGGAACAAAGCAAGAACAGTGGTAAGAAAACCCGTCGTTCTGTCCACAGGCCGGCGG
>PKWC01000140.1 GCA_003131925.1 Alphaproteobacteria bacterium
TTCGAGCGAGTCGTCCGCGATGCGATCCGCCGCTTCAAATAAGGAAGGACTGGCCACCGGGATCACGACGCCGCGTGAGGCACCAGCGAGCGCAGGCGCCGCAGGTTGCCACGTTCGAGGAGAAGCAGGCGTTGCCTGCTTCGATTCGGCAACCGAGGCAGCAGCGGCCTCCGGCACAGCGGTCCTGGAAGCGCTTGAGCGTCGCAATGATTGGACTCCCTCCGCACTAAACTCCACAACTCGATCGCGATAGAAGTGATCCAGCCCGATGTCTTCGAAGTAGCGAAGCCAGGCGGCAAGATGGAGATTCTGTGAAGAATTGCCCGCCGAGCCCAGCTCGTTCATTTGCGGGTTGCGTCCAGACTCGCGTGGAATTCCGAGCGGGGCGAACTCGAGGGGTGGCGCAAACGCAACAGCTCATCGAGTACGCGGTTCGCCACATCGAACTTGCTCATTTGCGGAAGCCGCACTTCTCCGCCTTCGCGGAAGAAAAGCGTCACAATGTTCGTGTCCACATCAAATCCTGCACCCTCCTGCGTAACGTCATTGGCCACGATCAGATCCGCGCCCTTGGCGGTGAGCTTGGCGCGCGCGCGTTCGGCAACGTGATCTGTCTCGGCGGCGAAACCGATGATGAGCCGCCCGCGGTGCTCCGCCGTGCCTCCGGTCGCCACAAATCTTTCACGCGCTACATCGGCCAAAATATCCGGCGTGGCTTCGAGCTCCAGCGAGAGAGAGCCCGCGCCGCGCTTGATTTTCGTTTGCTGCGGAACGGCGGGACGAAAATCGGCCACAGCCGCCGCCATGATTACCGCCGTTGCCTCGCGCAGATGCTCCTTCACCGCGCGATGCATCTCCTCCGCCGTGCGTACGCGGACTGGCTCGACGCCGCCGGGCGCTGCCAATGAGACGGGGCCGCTCACGAGAATTACGCGCGCACCGCGGCGGTGGGCTGCTTCCGCGAACGCATAACCCATTTTGCCCGACGAGCGATTCGTCAAGAAGCGAACGGGGTCAACGTCTTCACAAGTGGGCCCGGCAGTGATCAGCAGGGTCTCGCCCGCCAAATCATGCCGCACGCCCAGCACATCGAACACACCCTGTGCAATCGCCTCCACCCCAGCGAGCCTTCCGGCGCCAACCATGCCGCACGCGAGATAGCCTTCGTCCGGCGCGACGATGCGCGCGCCACGCGAGCGCAAAATCTCCAGATTCGCTTGTGTCGCGGCGTGCTCCCACATGTTGACGTTCATGGCCGGAGCGATCACGACCGGGACGGTCGTGGCGAGATACAGAGTCGTCAGAAAGTCGTCGGCGATGCCCTGCGCGAGCTTGGCAATGGTATTTGCAGTGGCGGGCGCGATAACGAGGCAATCAATCCGCTGCGCCACAGCAATGTGTTCGATCGCGCTTTCGACGTTCGCGGGGGCATCACCTTCCGCGGAAAACATTTCGGTGATGACTTTACGGCCGGTAAGGGCCGCAAATGTAAGGGGGGTGATAAATTCCTGGGCGTGCCGCGTCAGGATGGCTTCCACCTCGAGGCCATCCTGCTGGAGGCGGCGAACAAGCTCGGCGGCCTTATAAGCCGCCACGCCTCCCGTAACTCCGACTGCGACGCGCATTCGTCCGCTCGGCGGCGCTAGCCGCTGCGACGCTTGGCTTCCTCGGCAGCCGTCGGCCCCACCGGGACCGGCGGAATATCAAATTCGAGCGTGCCGCCCTGGAGCTCTTCCATGGCAACACGAGTAGGCTTGAGGGAGTGCGGATTCGCCATCATAGGCGGCGCCCCCGACATCAGTTGCCGCGCCCTGCGCGAAGCGACAACCACATATGCAAATCTGCTTTCCGGAGCGCGAGTCTGCTGTGCCATCGGCAATCTATCCTCCAAATGCTTCTAGTATATTTTCGACGACCCGGCGCGCATGGCCGTTGCGGCAACGCGCCGCGATACCGATGGCCTGTACCTCGCGCCCTGCGCGATCGAGATCGTCGTTGACTACGATGAAGTCATACTCCTTGAAACATTTCATCTCATCACGCGCCCGGTCCAGCCGGCGCGCGATTTCATCCGCCGAATCCTGCCCGCGGCCGCGAATGCGCCGCTCGAGTTCCACGCGCGAGGGCGGCACGATAAAAATGGAAACCGCTTGCGGCAGCTTGCGGCGAATCTGCCCGGCGCCCTGCACATCAATTTCAAGCACCAGGTCGAATCCCCGCTCGCGAGCCAAGTCGAGCCATTTCCGTGGCGTGCCGTACCGGTGCCGACCAAAGACACACGCGTACTCGAGGAAAGCGTCCTCCCGCACCATGCGGTCGAATTCTTCCTCGGAAACAAAATCATACCATTTTCCAGGCGACTCCGTGGCCCGCGGCCTCCGCGTGGTGCACGAAATAGAAAACATCGTGTTTGGCAGCTCGAGCAGCTTCGGCACCAGAGTGGATTTCCCCGATCCCGAAGGGCCGGAAATGACGAAAACGATAGGTTCGTCCTGGGTTGGCATGATCACTCGATGTTCTGCACTTGCTCACGCAGCTTTTCGATTTCAGATTTGATTTCGAGCGCCAGGTCCGTGATCTTCAGGCCGCTCGCCTCGACGCCCGAAGTCTTCGAGAGGAGTGTATTCGCTTCACGCTGCATTTCCTGCAGCAGAAAATCAAACTTCTTGCCGACTTCGCCGCCGGATTGGATCAGTTTGCCAAATTGCTCCACGTGGCTCGAGAGCCTTGCCAGCTCCTCGCTGGTGTCGCTGCGTTCGGCCAACAGCGCCGCTTCCTGCGCGAGACGAGCCGGATCAATCGCGGTATCGCCGAGCAGTTCCTTCAGGCGGGATTCCAGCCGGGCGGCGTAGACCGGGCGCGTGTTGGTGGCCAGATCCGTAATCTGCGCCGCGTGAGCGGTGATCCGTACCAGTCGCGCGCGCATTTCCGCCGCCAGTGCAGCGCCCTCGGCGCGCTGCATCTGTTCCAGGCGCACCACTGCCTGCTCCAGGCACGCTCCCACGTGCACCGCGAGACGCGAGATCTCTTCTTCGCCAAGCAAACCGGCCGCGGCGCCCGAGGCTGCCACAACGCCGGGGAGCCGCATCAACGCGACCAAATCCGGATCGCCAATTAATCGGAACTGCTTCTTCAATTCCTCCGCCTCGCGTAGATACGCCTCGGCCAGTTCGCGATTGATCCGGACCGCGGAGGCCCCGGCGGGGTCAACACGAACATTCACGTCCACGTGACCGCGCCGCAAACGATCGCGAAGCACGCGGCGGATTTCCGGCTCGAGCGCCTCCAGCCCCTCGGGCAGGCGAAGATGCAGATCGAGGAAGCGGTGATTTACGCTGCGCAGGCTCACGCGGAGCGCCCAGCCGTCATGTTCGAGCCTCGCTTCCGCGAAACCGGTCATGGACTTCAGCCCTCGCTCGGGCGAGTTCTGCGGTGAATTTTCCGTGCGTGCGCCTGGCGAGCTCATGGTTGGGCCGTTCCCGGACCGGCGGGAGCTGAAGCGGGTTGAACCGGTGCGTCGCTTTCCGCGAATTGCATTTCATACAGCCTTGCGTAGCGGCCGCCCCGCGCAAGCAGTTCGTGGTGCGTGCCACTCTCGCCGATCGTGCCTTCATCGAGCACGACGATTCTATCGGCGCGGCGAATCGTTGAAAGGCGGTGCGCGATCACAAATACGGTCCGGCCGATCATCAGGTTGCCGAGCGCATTCTGCACGAGTTTCTCGGATTCGGAGTCAAGCTCGGAGGTCGCCTCGTCCAGAATGAGGATCGGCGAATCCTTCAGCAAGGCGCGCGCGATCGCGATACGTTGCCGCTGGCCTCCGCTCAAGCGCTGTCCGCGGTCGCCGATGAGCGTTTGATAGCCATCGGGCATTTCTTCGATGAAGTCGTGCGCCAGCGCGGCTTTTGCCGCGGCGATTACGCGCTCACGCGGCATGGAAGGGCGCCCGTAGCAAATGTTATTCCAAATGGTTTCATTGAAGAGAATGGTTTCCTGCGTGACGATGGCGATTTGATCCCGCAGGGAGCGCAGCGAAACATCGCGAAGATCGTAACCATCAATCCTCACCACTCCCGAGACCGGCGAAAAGAAACGGGGCAATAGATTGACGAGCGTGGTCTTGCCCGCGCCGATCTCGCCCGTCACTACGACGAAGCCTTCCTGCTGGGCGATGCCATATTGCAGGAAAGCCATGGCCTTCCTGTGTTCCTGGCTGCCGAAAAAGAAACGGCAATCCGGCGTGAGCTGGAACGGCATGTCGCTGAGGGAATAATAGCTTTCGTACATGGAGCCCGGCTCAATCAAACGTCTTATGCAACCCGATCGTGATTGCGTTCTGAAGATAGCCGCCCGAGCTTGGATGTGCGTCACGGTAAATGAAATTGTAGCTAACGACCGCCGAAAGAGACTCCGACAAAGTCTGGGTCAATCTGAGCGCGGCACTATATGTATCGGCGTCGCCGCTATTGGAGCGACCATACCCGGCTGACGCGAGACCAGACAAATCATACGAAAACGTGCGGTACCAAGAAAGCGTACCACCTTCCGTCGACACCACGCTTCCCACCTGTTCGCCGAACTGACCGGTCCCGGTCAACTGCGTGCTCTGCATGTGATAAAGCGTGAGCGAGAGCGAATCGTCGTCGAGACTGGTCCGCCCCGTCGCCCGGAACGATTTGATGCGGAAGAGGCCATTCTGCAGCGGGAGCGCGCTGTTGATATCCGTCAGCGGAACGCCCAGGGGCGATCCGCCAGCTTCCTCGCCAGGACCCGCATTCAGGGCCGCATCGTCGAGCGTACCGATGAGTGTGCTTTGATCGAACGTCACGCCGGACACGGCACCCTCCGGTCCCACCTGCGAAGCGTCGGTGTTGCCGATAACGGATTGCTGCGAATTGGAAATGGAATCGGTGTAGGCGGCATAAATATTGGTCAAATCCGTCAACCGCCATGAAAGCTCGCCGGCGAAATCGGACTTCAGATCATGGCGGCCATAGGTGAGCAGGACGAAGGAATCGGCGTTGGGCCGCAGGCGGGTACCGATGTCCCACACCGGCCCCTCGCCGTCGATATCGGGAGACACATTGTCATTCAGCCGCTCATAGCCCGCACCGCCTATCGCAGAGGCATAGCGCGTCACTTCGAATTCGTTGATCAATTCGCCGTTGACACGCGTGAAGTCGCCCGACCCGAGCGCGCCGCTGTCGTTTTCCATTCCGCTCAGCGATACGTCACTCATCAGGCGCGGAAAGATCGTGCCCGCCATCTTGAAATCTTCGCGGGCGTTCTGATCCGTCGAAGACGAGATCGGGCCGATATTAAATCCGGGAGTCTCGATGGCGCCCGTATTGTTGTCAAACCAGACCTGGCCGATCTGGTAGCGCGCAACATTGAGACCAATGTCGCCGATGCGGCTGGAAAGGATTGGCGATCCGCTGATCGAGTAAGTGTGGGTGTCCTGAGGAGTCTGCACAAGTGCATTTTGAACGCCTCCGCCTTCGCGGGAGAGATCGTCCATAAGGCCATGAATGCTGAAATAAAACGAGGCGGGGATGATCACCGCCTGACCGTTTGCGTAGCCGTATCCCGAAAACCCATCCAAACCGGTGTCCTTGATATTGCGGCGGTAAAGGCCGGTGACGGAAAGGATACCGTTGAGGCGGGTCGAATCGGCGGTGGCGACCGCTCCTGCGGAAAACAGGGAGCTGAGATCGGCCACGCGGTTGTTTTCTGTCTCTCCGACGTTATCCGTTGCGATCTCGTCGATTCCGATATTCTCGGTGAGGCCCCAGGGCGGAGCGTTCTGTGCGGCTTGGGCCGTCACCTGCGCATAGAGATCCGAATGGGCGCCTGGCGATCTGTTGCCCGCAGGCAAGCCGTTGGCTTGGCCATTGCTTGCATTGGGTGGCGCCGGCGAAATGATCCACGGGGTCGAGAAATAATCGACTGTCTGCGCTTGCGCGCCGCTCCCCAAAACCGGCGCAAGAGCACAGAACAGCGGAGCCGCTACACCCCTCCACAGTTGACCGTGTACGCGCACCAGGTCGGCCCCTCTTAACTGACGGCAGATGATGCGCCTTTATCAGCGTACTGCGGATACCCATACGCGTATTCATGGCCTTTGAACTGCTCGGTCAGCACAGGCTCCGCCTTGTTGAGAATAAGATTCACGCTTGGACTCGCGTTGAGGAGGCGCAAGGATGATTCGATTTCTTCGCGGCTCGTTTGATGCGCCGCTACGACGAACAGCGTTTGACCCGCCAGCGCGGCCAGGATCGACGGCTCTGTGCTCGTCAGACAGGGCAGCGAATCGATGATGATATAGCGGCCTGGATCCTCACGAACCAACGCGTCCAGCAGCTCCTTCAAATGCCGGCTCGACATGAGCTCCGGAATTTCGACGCGCTCCTTGCCTGCAGGGAGCACCGAGAGGTTTGGCACGTTCGTCTGAAGCATCAGATCGACCGGCGTGACGGATGCGCGGGAAACGAGATCAATCCATCCCCCGTCTGCCGAAATTCCGAGATACGTCAATAGCGATTGGCGGTAGGCATCGGCGTCCATGAGCAGGACGCGCGTGTCCTTCTCATAGGCGAGCGCGAGCGCGAGATTGATCGCCGCGAATGTCTTACCGTCGCCAGGCTTGGCGCTGGTGACCAGGATGATGCGGTTGACCCCCGCGCTGGGGGCACCGCGAGCTCGCAGCGCGTTCGCCAGAACGTGCCTCTTGATGGCGCGGAACTCCTCCACAGTCCGAGAAAATCCCGAGCCGGGAAGAACGATCCCGTTTGCCGCCAGGGTGGTGGGGCTCACCGTGACAACGCGCTGCCTGAACGCGAGTCCGGAATGGGCCATCTCAATCTTGCTCGCCGGCGGCGGTAAGTCGGAGGCCGCGGGACGCTCCTGGACACATGTTTTTCCGACGGAAGCGACAGTCGCAGCAGATGCCTTTTGCAACCGTGCCGCAGCCCGTTGGATCAGATCGGGCATACCCTCCGCCATGTCACCAGATTCCCTTGTACATTCCCGAGGTGACGACAATGAGCCCGCCGTAAAATAGAACGAGACCGGCTATGGCCGTGGCGAAAAGCGGAGCGGCCGCGGTTCGAAGAAAACCTGCAGCTTTTGTATTGCGCGCGTAGGTGATCGCGCCGATCACCGGCAGGCCGAGGTCGCGTAGACGTGCGGTCGAGCCAAAAGTGGGCCTGATCTGCGCCAGCGCAAGCGGCAGGGCGGCAGCCGCGCCAAAGCCCAAGACGAGTACGAACGAGAAAAGCACCAGCCGATTGGGAAACGCGGCAAAGATTGGCACTTCCGGCGGATCAACGATCCGAAATTGCGTGCGGTCCGCCCGGTCGTCCGCCGCCTGAGAGAGATTGGCGGATTCACGCCGTTTTAGCAGCTCATCATAGTTGTGCCTTACGATGTCGTAGTCGCGGTCCAGATCCTGCGACTTCGCGGCAATCTCCGGCAAGTCGCCGCTGAGAGCCTTTGCGTGGTCGTAGTCCTGCATCGCCTTGTCCAGCCGCTGCTTGAGCACCGGAATCAATGCTTGGGCATCCGCCAGTTTCAGCCGGAGCTGTTCATAGGCAGGGTTCGAGATCTGGGTCTTGCCTTCGTTGGACCCTCCCGCTTTTTTTGCGGCAGTAACCTGCGCCTGAAGGTCGTTGACGGACCGCTGCCCCGCAATGACATCGGGATGCTTGTCGGTAAAGACTAGCCGAAGATCCGCGAGATTCCGTTGGGCCTGCGCGAGCCGAACTTCGGGAGAGGCGGCAACGATCTGTCCGCTGTTGGAAACCGTAGGAGCGGATGCGACAGAAAGGAGCTGGGGTACCTCGCTCATTTGCGCGGCAAGCGCGCTGCGCGAAGCGAGCGCTTCTTCGTATTGTTGACGAGTTTGCGTGACTTGCTGCTGCAAGAGCTCGGGCCGCTCGACTCCTGAGTCATTGAAATAAATTGCATATTTTTTCTTGAAATCGGCGCGGCGCTGTTCGGCCGCGCGCAGCTGGCTTTCATAGGCAGCGATCTGGTCGTTCAGGAATGCCCGCGCCTTGTCCATTTCCGCCCGGCTGCTATTGGCGGCCTTTTCGGCGAAAATCGTGAGCAGCGCTTCGACGACGTTCTTGGCGACGACCGGATTTCGGTTCGCGTATGCGATTGAAACGAGATTGTTGCCTTCGGTCGTCACCTTGATATCGCTCGCCAGAGAATTCACCAGCTCTTCACGCTGGATATCCATTTGCGACACGTCACCGAGATTTGCGAGCACGATCACCTGCTCCAGATTTGGACGGCTCAGCAATGTCTGCTGCAGATAGCCCTCGCTTTGCGCGGGCGTTGTATCCACGACCAGCCCCTTCAGGAGCGGCGTGAGAAGCCCGTTCACGTCCACGAACGCGCGTGCATGCGACTCATAGCGCTGGGGCAACAGCATGACGGCGGCCCAACCCGCCAGGCACACGGTCCAAGCGACGGCCAAAGCGAGCCATTTTCGCTTCCACACGGTGACTGCCTGTTCGAGAAGCAACGACCGGAAATTGTCTGGTCGGGCACTTTCAACGGCCATGTGTTACCCTTTGCCCCTTCATGGAGCGGAGCAATTTTGCGTTCGCCGAATGCCCGCGCATCACGGTTAGAAAAACCGCTGTGGTATGATCAGGACGTCGCCCGGCTCCAAAGCAACGTTTTCGGAGACGTCACCGTCCCGAATCAGGCCGTCAAGATGCACATGGTAGGTTTTCTGGGTCCCTTTCTCAAGACGAACGATCACCGCCCGATCGCCATCGGCGTATCGCGTCAATCCGCCGACCNNCGAGGGTCATATTCGAGCTGTACGGGACGGCGCGCGGCTGAACCGCCTCTCCGATCACACGAACCTGCCTTGCAATCGGCCCCACAAATTGCGTGGGCGTCACTGTCACGAGGGGATCTTTGACGTACGGCTTCAGCTTGTCCTTTATCTCCTTGGCGAGGTCCATAGGCGTCTTCCCCGCCGCGACAACATCGCCGAGAAGTGGCATCGAAATGCGGCCGTCGGGCCGTACAGGTACTTGGCTACTCAGATCCGTGTTGTGCCAGACCACGACGTTGACAACATCCCCCGGCCCGAGCCGATAGTCGCTGGAATTCTCATAAGAGGCCGTGCTGGCCGTAATTCCGACAGGTGGGAGGGTTAATTCGTCGGAACATCCGGTTAGCATAGAAAATGCCGCGCAAAGCGCCAGCGCCCGCAAGTACATGTTTGTCAATATTGCCCCCGTTTGACCAATGTTGCAGCGGATCCAGCGCCCGAAAGCTAAGAGGGCCTTGTCGGTCGCTCGACAGACCTTCGCTTGACTTGCGCATTTGCTCAGAAAATCTGGTAGATGACAAGCAATCTTCTGATCGTGGTCTCCGAATTGGCGCAACCGGTTGTTCCACGCGTAAGGACCGGAATTCTAAATACTTGGAACAATTCCCGCATGTCCCTCAACACAGTCAAAGCCGCGACGCGAAGCGGCCCAATTCACATTCTCACCTTCACGACGCTCTATCCAAGCGCGGCGCAGCCAAATCACGGCGTGTTCGTTGAAAACCGGCTGCGCCATCTCGTGGCCACTGGCCGCGTGCAAGCCCGCGTCATTGCTCCTGTTCCATGGTTTCCGTCGACGGCGGCGTTCTTCGGCCGCTACGCGGTTCAGGCCCGGGCGCCAGCGCGCGAAACACGCAACGGCATAGCGATCGCTCATCCGCGCTATTTCGTGCTGCCCAAGCTCGGCATGTCTATCACGCCCGCCTCTCTCTTCGCCGCGACCCTGCCGCTCGCACAGAGGCACCAGGCGCAATCTGATTATGATCTGATCGACGCGCATTATTTCTATCCCGACGGCGTGGCGGCGATCCTGCTCGGCCGCGCGCTAAAGAAGCCGGTGGTCATCACCGCGCGGGGCACGGACGTCAATCTCATCCCCCGCTACGCTGTTCCGCGCCGCCTGATTTGTTTCGCAGCGCGGCACGCGGCGGGAATCGTCGCGGTCAGCCAGGCATTGAAGGACGCTTTGGTCGTGGTCGGCGTTGCGCCGGATCGCATCACGGTGCTGCGAAACGGCGTCGATCTTGACATGTTCAGGCCCGGTGACCGCGAAGCTGCGCGAGCCTCGCTCGGTTTGAGCGGCCGCACGCTGCTCTCGGTTGGTCACCTGATCGAGCGCAAGGGCAACGACATTACGATCGCAGCACTTCTGCGCCTCTCCAACTGCGCACTGCTCATCGCAGGCGAGGGCCCCGAACGCGCACGGCTCGAGGCGCTTGTATCGCGGCTCGGCGTCGCGGACCGAGTCCGGTTTCTCGGTGCCGTTCCCCACGAAGGCCTCCGCAGGCTCTATGTTGCTGCTGATGCGCTGGTACTCACTTCGAGCCGCGAGGGCTGGCCTAACGTGCTTCTCGAAGCGATGGCATGCGGCACTCCGGTTGTCGCCTCCGCAATCTGGGGCAATCCGGAGATTGTTTGCCGCCCGGAGGCCGGCGTACTGATGCGGACCCGCTCTCCGGAAGGAGTCGCCGAAGCCGTCGAGACATTGTTGCGTGGGCTGCCCCGTCGCGACGCGACGCGTGCCGTTGCGGAACAGTTCAGCTGGGATGAAACATCGGCCGGCCAAATCCGTCTGTTCGGGGAGATCCTCGCCGCGCCTTCGCGGTAGTCCTAGCAGGCTTTTGAAGAAGTGGCTGCCATTCTGGGGGCTCAATGGATTGTCGTCACCCACCCACTGATCCACGTTGAAATCACAGTAGCTGGATGAGGTGCAGTCGTTGCCAGGCGTAATTGGATTTGCCTATGCCGGCGTTATGCAGGCCGCAGCGAGGAGCGCACCCGCACCGATTAATATCGGAAAAAATCCACAAGAGCGCATAGCTGATGCCTCATCCTTCAAATTCATCAAGCAATGTGCCATAATCATAAGTTATTGATGCAGAACGATATGTCTGCATCGTGTCGATCTGCGTGACCAAGGGTTGTAAAATAAACCGACAGCTGAGAAGGGCTTTTCACTGGCGCGGGCCGGGTCTTGGGAGGATTATCAACGCATTCTGTTGCAATATGCGCGGAGTCGCCCGCACCAGTCAGGATATTCGGTGGCATTGCCTATGGCGGTCATCTACGCGTGGTGGCATTGGGTCGCCGTGAACAGCTCGACCATTTTGTTTGCGATTTACCTCGCGAGCGTGGTCTGCTTTGTCGTGCTCACTGTTTGGGTGCTGACCCTCGCACGCCGCATGGCGAAGCATCTTCGCAGCGGCGGGGAAAAAGCCGCACTGATCGCGAAACTTGGAAACACGATCCACGAGCAGGCGCTGACGCTGGAAGCCTTGAACGCGCGGATCGGGCAGACAGAGGGGAGTTGGGAAAAATTCGGAGCCGTCGCGCGCGGCAGCGAGCAGGCTGCGCTGGTGGACAGCCTGGCGACGGCCTTGACCGAACAGGCGCGGCGCATCGACATCCTGAGCGAGCGGATCGGCAAAGCCGACAGGGCTCCAGGGTCCAACGGCACCGGCGCCCCCACCTTGTCTCCAGCTCTGCGGGACGAGATCCTTTCTCTCGTTCACGACATGGCGGCCGATGATCGTGCCGAGGCGGCGGCACCGGGGCAGCTCAACCCTGAGGCGAACAGCTGAGATAGCCGGGCTCGACGCGGGTTGTTGGTCGCTCCAGCGTCCGCAAGGGCGCAACGGTTGTCGGTAGAGTTTACAGTATTCGCGTCTCCAACGCGCTGACTTTTGATTAAGCCATTGATATTATGACATTTTCATGATTTGGCATGACAGTTGCTTCTCGTACCGCAGAAGTCCAACCCGTTTGGGGAAACCAAAATGTCAGCAATTCGAAGCACAGTCGTAGCGGCCGTCCTAGGACTTGCGGCTTTGGCCAGCAGCCCAGCGCAGGCGGACCTACTGATTTGGGTGGGTACAAATGGCGGTGCAAACTGTGGCACTGCATACGCCTGCAGTGGCGGCGGCGCATCAGGCAATACAGTACTCATTGCCGGGGAGCATTACGTCAACGGCAGCAACAACTGGATCTGGTCCTTGACCTTGAGTGGAAACCTGAATAACCCGCCGCAAGACCTGTTCAACATCAACAACCTCAATGAAACGGGTACCGGCTCGCTGACTTTGTTCGCGACAGAGACCGATCTGAATTATGGCACAGCCGTAAAATTTCTGTCCACGTTCGATACTCTTCAAGCGACCACTGTGGACGAGACCCGCACGCTCTTTATCGATACGACCAACAACGGTTTGACGTCCGTCATGCTCGGTTGTGTCTCGAACGCGGGTGCGATCGGTTGCCAAGCGGATGGTTCCCCAAAAATAACTGATATAAACAAAATTATCAGTGGCCTGAGTGGTCCCTTCTCCATAACGGAGGAAATTACGGTATGCGCCAAAGTGAAGAAAACTTGCGCCACTGGCGCCAAGGGATTTCTCCAGTCCGAAGATGAGTTGTTCGTTGTTCCTGAGCCGATGACCCTTTCGCTCTTCGGCAGCGGCCTTCTCGCTCTCGGCGCGATGAGCCGCCGGCGCCGCAAGGCCGCGAAGAAGGGATAAGAAATCCCCAATCCGCGCTCGGTCGAGCGCAGGCAGATCCGANNAGCAAATGGCGCCGCCCTTCGTATTTCAAGCGCCCTCCACCGGCCGCCGCACCATCATCCTGCGCAACCGATGCCGCGCCCATCTGGCGGCATGCTCGATTCGCAGGCCGAGCCTGGGTTTGGCGAGCCGGTGCGAGCACATCGCGTAGCGATCTTTTCCCAGGCTGCGCTTGAGCTGGTTGTCGCCGGCGAGAAAATCGTAGCGGCTTGCTCCCGCGGCCGCGCCCGCCGCCATGGCGAGAAGATGGGAAACATGGCCGGCCCTCAGCTCGCCATGGGCGCAGGGTCCGAGAGCTTCGTAGTTAATGGATCTGGTACCTTGAATACGTCAGTTTCCTCGTCCAACAAAGGCGATTGGACCAGCGGCGACTTGACAACTGTCGTCGGCAGCGATTCAGATCCAAAGAACCCGATCGGCGCGTGGCTGGCCTCGACGCAAGCATTCCAACCCTCATCGCTCGGGTACTATGTCTATGATTTCAACTTTGGAACGGTCAATTACACAAGCAAAAATCCTACTTTCACCTCGTCTTTCGCCTACCCGGAAGGAACGGTAATCACAGCCTTCTTCTGCGCGCCAGGCAAAAGCAAATGCATCTCGACTCCTCAAAGTGCTGCACTGATGATCGAAAGTCCGGGAAATCAGAACGTTCCAGAACCCATGACTCTTTCACTCTTTGGTGTTGGCCTCTTGGGAACGGGTGCGCTTCGCCGCCGCAAGGCCAGATCCGCAGAGAAAGGGTAAGCAGTTCTTTCCGCGCAGACTGACTGAATTACCGCCCGCCGCCTAGCTTCACCAGCAACAGCTGCGCCTGTGATTTTGTCTCCGGCTCCGTGTTGAGCTTCAGCAGCTTCTGTAGCACGTCGCGCGCCTGATCGGCCTTTCCCGTCTTCGAGAGCACGACCGCGTAGTGGTACTGGATTGTGCTGTCGGCCGGCTGGCTCGCGCTTGCCTGGGCCAGGTATTTCGCAGCGCTCACGGCGTCGCCCTGCTCGGCCAGAATCCAGCCCAGCGTGTCGGCCACCGAGCCGGAAGCGGGCGCCAGCCGGATCGCCTTCTCGGCTATGCCCCGCGCGCGCGGATCATGTTTCCAGTCGTAGAGCCAGGCCAGATTGTTCAGGATCACCGGGTTGTCGGGCTTCTGCGTCTGGAGCCATTCATATTGCGCGAGCGCGTCATTCAGCTTCCCCGTTGCGCTATCGACCAGCGCCAGCGCGAAGCGCGCCTCCACGTCGGCGGGATGCGCCGCGGTCCAGGACGCGAGCAGGCTTGACGCTTTGTCGAGGTGCTTGTCGCGCTGATAAAGCCCGGCAAGCTTGACCGCGACGGCGCTGGACGGGCTCTGCGCCTGCCGCTTCTCCAGCAAGGCGATGGCGCCGGCGCGGTTGTTGTTTCCCTCCAGAACGTCCGCGGTCATCAGCGCGGCAGCCTGGCCCGTCTTGTCGCCGGTCACCGCCTGGCTCGCGGCGAGAGCGGCATCCGCGCCCTTCGCCAGATAGATGAGGCTCACATAGGCGCGCTTGAGATCGACGCTGCGGGGATCGAGCTGAACCGCGCGCAAAGCGAGGGGCGCCGCGCCCGCATAGTTCCTGTCGGAGGCGAGCACGGCCGCGTAATGGGCGAACAGCGGCGCGTAGCTCTGGAATTTCGCTGCCGCGCTTTTGTACGCCGCGGCGCTCGCCGCGTGGTTGCCCTGGTCGAAATAGAGATGGGCGAGGGCGTCGGCAACACCCGCGTCCTTGCCGAATTTCGCCTGTAGCGCGCGCGCGCGGCCGATCGCCTCGGGCCATTTCTTCCGCGCTTCGAAAAGCGCCAGGATGCGCAGCGAGGGCCGTGGATCCGCTTGTGTCGCGTTCTGCGCCTGCGTCAGCAGATCGATCGCGCCCTTGTCGTCATGTTCGCGGAACGCGATGTCGGCCAGCGCCTCCAGGCTGTCCACGTCTTTTGGATTGGCCGCCAGCCGGTCGCGAAAAAGCTTCTTCGCCTCGGCCGCCCGGTTTGTGGAGAGATAGATCTGCGCCAGATCGCGGCGCGCGGAGGCGAGGTTCGGCTGTTTGGCCAAGAGACCGCGCAGCAGCGTCTCCGCGCCCGCATAATCGTGCTGGCCCATGCGCACGGCAGCCAGAAGCTCCTGATAGGTGGGATTGGACGGATCGCGCGCCGCGAGCTGCCGCGCCGCCACTTCGGCCACATCGAGCTGCCCCAGTTGCAGCGCCTCGATCACCAGCGGCGGCCCGGCCATCAGGCTGCCCTTACCGCCTTTGAAAATGTCGGTAAGCGCCGCAAGGCTCGCCTCGCGGTCGCCGGTGGCGAAATCAGTCAGTGCGCGCTGGGTGGCGAGCGGCGCATTGCCGGGCGCCTTCACGGCGGCTTGCGCGAACGCCGCCTTCGCCTTGTCGAGATCGCCATGCGCGATATAGGCCTGACCCAGCATGCCAAGCGTGCTGGCGTCGCCTGGCGCCAGCTTCACCGCCTTTTCGAGCGCGGCGATGCCGTCTTCGAGATTGCCGCGCTTCAGCGCGATTGCCCCCAGTAGCTGCCAGGCTTTCGGCTGGTCGCCGGCCTGAGCGATGAATTTGCGCGCGAACGCCTCGGCCTGGTCCAGCTGGTTCAACTTGAACTTCACTTCCGCCGCGATGAGATAGGCCGGCGGAAAGCCACTCATCGCGCCCCGCAACTGATCGAGTAGCGCGTCGGCGTCCTTGTACTTGCCGCGTTGCGCTTCGATGGCCGCCTGCAGATAGAGCGCCATCACGCTGCCCGGCGCGATCTTGCGGATGTCCGCCAGATCCTTCTCTGCTGCGTCGAGCCTGCCGCGCTCCGCGTCGAGATTGGCGCGGTCGAGCATAGCGCGCAGATTGGTCGGGTCGGCCGCGGTGGCCGCGGCGAATTGCTGCATGGCCGCGTCGGCCTTTCCTTGCATCGCTAGGGAAAGACCCTTCACGTCGAGAGCATCGGCGTTTCTGGGATCAAGCTTCAGCGCCTGGTCCGCTTTCGCTGCAGCGGCATCGAACTGATGCCGATCCAGCAGCAGCCGCGCTTCGCCAATCAGGGGAAGTGCGGATCCAGGATCCAGCCGCTCGGCATCGGCAAACATTGCACGTGCGTGATCAATTTCGTGCAGGGCGAGTTCGGCCATGCCCCGATAGGTACGCACCAGGCTCTCCGTCTTCGCCGGCCGGTTTCCTGCGGGCACGTTCTTCAACAGATCTCCGAACTCGCCGGCTTCGAACAGCGCCTGCGCCATCAAGGGAGCAGTCGCATCTTCCTTGACGCCGCGAAGATGCGCGGCGAACAGCTCGGCTTGCGCGGCGTTGGGATTGCCGATCTTCAGGTAGATTTGCGCCAGCTCGATCAGAATGGCGCCGTTTGCGGGCTCCGCCTGCGCCGCATTTCGCAACTGGATTTCGGCGCCGCGAAAATCACCCTTCTTTTCCAGCTGATGGGCGCTTTGCAAATAGGAACTGGCCGCTCCCGCCCATCCTGCCGCCGGAACAAGTGCCGCCATCGCTGCGGTCAACACCGCAGCGCGCGTCCCCTTCCACATTTTGCCCTTCATCTCATCGCTCCTTGGTCGGCTCCGGCACCTGGGACTCGCGCGGCGCAGAGAATCCGTGTTCGGCGAGAAGATCATAGAGAGTCGGGCGGCTTACACCCAGGCGCCCAGCCGCCTTCGAGATGTTGCCCTCCACTTCCGACAGCGCAAGCTCGATTGTTTTCCGCTCCGCGCGTTTTCGCGCCTCGCGCAGATTGAGCGACCGCTCCGCCTCCGGTTGTGCAAGGTCGAGATCGCCGGCCGTGACCAGAGCACCCTCCGCCATGATCGCCGCGCGCTTCACACGACCCTCTAATTCGCGAACATTGCCGCGCCAGGGATGCTGGCGAATGGCGCTCGCAGCATCGTTGGCGAAGCCCCTGAGCGTCCGGCCGAACTCCTTTGCGTATTTCCGCAGAAAAAACTTCGCGAGCAGCACGCTGTCGCCTCCGCGGTCGCGCAAAGGCGGCAGGTTTATCGCGATCTCGTTGATGCGATAAAAAAGATCCTCGCGGAAGCGACCTTCGGCGATCAGCCTGGCGAGATCCTGGTTGGTGGCGCTCAGGACGCGGGTGTCGATGCGGATTGACTGCCGGCCGCCGACACGCTCGACGACACGCTCCTCCAGGAAGCGCAGCAGCTTGACCTGCGTCGTCAGCGGAATGTCGCCCACTTCGTCGAGAAACAGCGTACCCCCGTTTGCGCTTTCAATTTTGCCGATCGTCTGCTTGACGGCTCCGGTGAATGCGCCTTTCTCGTGGCCGAACAATTCGGCTTCAAGAAGTCCTTCCGGGATGGCCGCACAATTGATGGCGACGAAGGGTTTGCCGGCGCGCGCGCTCAGCCTATGGATGGCATCGGCCACGAGTTCCTTGCCGGTGCCGCTCTCTCCGGTGATCAGTACCGTGATATCGGTTCTTGCCAGACGCTCGATGTCGCGCAGCACCTTCTGCATTGCGGCGCTGTCGCCGAGGATGCCGCCTACCGCCATCTGCGACACAGTTTTGGCAAGCCGCCGATTCTCCTGCTCGAGCTCGAAGAGCCGCGCGGCGCGCCCCACGATGAGCTTCAGGAGGTCCGGATCAGCCGGTTTCTGGAAAAAATCATACGCGCCCGTGGCAATCGCCCGGCTCGCATGCTCGCGCGATTCGTTACCGGTGACGACGATGATCTTGGTTTCCGGAGCAATTTCGAGCAGCTCCGCAACCGCGGCCAGGCCCTCACTCGCGCCGTCCGGATCGGGTGGAAGCCCCAGATCCACGATCGCGAGCCCAGGATGTTCTCGTGCGGCGATCTGCTTTGCTTGTTCGCGGTCGCCGGCTTCCAACACGCGATAGTCCGACAGGAGCCAACGATATTGCGACCGCAGGCCCTCATCGTCTTCGAGAACGAGAACAGCTGGCTCCGCATGACTCATGACGCAATCACCTGACACAACTCGTCGGTGCCAGACGATTCTCCGAGTTTCGGCAAGACTATTCGCATCGTCGTGCCGCGACCGACGGCGCTGATTACTTCGATCTCACCACCTGCCGCCCGCACCAGATCGCGCGCCTGAAAGGCTCCCATTCCATGGCCGTGAAGCTTCGTCGAATGAAGCGGCGCGAAGAGGCTGTTGCGGATAAAGTCGGCGCTCATGCCGCAGCCCCTGTCCGTCACCTCGATCACGGCACTGCCGCGTTCCGTTCGCAGGGCAACGAGCACCTCGTCGCCGCCCGACGAAGCCTCGACGGCGTTGGTGACGAGATGGGTCAGGATGGCGTGAAGGTCCGACGGCGCGATGAGCACACACACCGCGCCCGTCTCGATCTGCGCCCGTACGGGCACATCGCCGCGCTCGAGTTCGCGAAGCACGTCACCAATTCTCTGCGCCACGTTGGAGAGTTTGGGTTCCTCTACCGCCGGCGCATCGGGCCGCAACCGGTCTACAAGGCTGCCAAGCTTCTTCGTGGCACTTTCCACACCCCGAATCATGTCCGCGCGGAATTCCGCCCGCTCGCCGAATTTTTGAATGTTCACCACCATCAGTGCAAGCTGACCAGAGACGTTCTTGATGTCGTGAATGACGAAAGAGAATTTGCGCGAATAATCGATCAGTGCCTGCGATTCGAGGAGCGCCCGCGTCACGCGCTCCTCCTCGAGGTAGCCAGCCGCCTGCTGGCCCATCGCCAGCAGAAGATCGTTGCTTTCCCAGTTCAGGACCGCTGGCGCGCGCGGCGACGCCAACACGACAAAGCCGATCAGACGATCGATCTTCACGAGCGGAACAGCCAGCCACGCCGAGGCGTCGTCGGCCCAAGCGGGGTGGCGCGCAGTCTTCCCCGTCGTGGGTGCATGGCTGGAAAAAATCTGCACCGCCTCGCCGCCCCGAAATCCCGCCACCAATTCGCCAGCCGCCGGCTCGATGGCAGCGACGTCCAGCTTCATGCTCAGGACCTGTGCGACCCTGTAGTTGCCTGCGGCATCCTCCAGCCACAATGCACCGCCTGGACTGTCCACCACGTCGGCGATCGAGCGGATGACGCGAACCGCAAGTGGGTCATGAGCGGCCGCCGAGGACAGCGCAGCAATCGAGCGCAGCCATTCCGTGCGGTAGTCGTAGTGCGTTGAAAAGAAGTTCTCTGCGATGATCCGTTTCAAACGCGAGCGGAAACTCTCCGTCGAAAGCACCGTCAGCAGCAGGATGACGCTGCCGCAGAAGAAGGCGATTTCCGAGATGCTCGCCCATTCGCCGGGAAAACGCCCGATCAACCCGGCGACACCCGCCGCGACAAGAAGAAAGATACCCGCAGTGGTCAGCGTCGCGCCGTGGAAAACCACGCGGCGCGAGACATGGATGTCAATGCTCCAGTCCGGATTTCTGGCCATCGTGAGAACGAGCAGCGGAACGATCAGGGCAAGCACGATTCCCCGCCCCGCGAGAAGAGACGGGGCCAGCTCTCGCAGAACCACCGCTTCGCAAAACACGAAGAGGTCGTAGGCGAAAAGCGCACCGATCGCGATGCAAAGCGGAAACACATGCCACCGCCGCCCCGGCGAAGTATTACGATAGAGATTCTCGACGAGGAGAATCCCGCATACTGAGACCAAAACCCGATCGAGAACCTGCGAGGCGGCAAAGGCCGTCGGGCTGTCCGCCGAAAAAAGAAAGCGGCAATCGTTCGCGACGCTTGCGAGTCCGATGACGGCCGCCACGAGCGGCAGCCATATGTTGGCTCGTAAATGTTCTTCCTTTCGGCGCGCGGCAGAGAGAACCAATGCCAGCAGCAGAAGCCAGGCACCGCTCCGCAGGCTTTCGAGCGCATGGGCCGCGCCGGGCATCCACCAGGGCTGCAACGCGGCGGCGACCGCCCAAATCGTGGTGATGACGCAGGCCAAGAGAACGCTCAGCCCAAACGCCTGCGGCCGGCGGTTGAGCAGCATCAGCGCAATGAGCGCAACGAACGCGCTGGCGCCGATTCCGTAGGAGACCGCAAAGAGCATAGCGAAGCTAGTGGAGAGGTTTTGGCATGTCGAATACTACACTATTCTGGCCGTCATCACTCGGCCCAGGCCGCGCGAAGCATGGCCGAAGGACAAGTTTCGCCGGGGCGATCCAGTTATCCCAGGGAGGAAATTGGACGACCCGCGCGAAGCGGACGATGACAACCAAGTTGGAAAACTCGCGCAACTTGAAACACCGTGCGCTACCGTGCGCCTTGGCCGCTGAGGACGACGCCGACCGTCTTCAGAAGAATGACAATATCAAGCAGGATTCCCCGGTTTTTGATGTAGTACAAGTCATACGACAGCTTCCGAGTGGCGTCCTCGAGCGACGCTCCGTAGCGGAAGCTCACTTGCGCCCATCCGGTGATCCCGGGCCTGACTGCGTGCCGAAAGCCGTAAAATGGTATCGCTTTTGAAAACTGTTGAACGAAATAGGGTCGTTCCGGCCGCGGGCCAATAAGCGTCATATCCCCGCGCAGAACGTTCCAAAGTTGCGGCAATTCGTCGATCCGGAACTTGCGGATGACACGACCGACCATGGTGATTCGCATGTCGCGCTCCATCGTCCAGGCTGGCAATCCGTCGTTCTCGGCGTCCTCCCTCATGCTGCGAAACTTGAAGAGCGTGAACGACCGCCCTCCGAGACCCGCGCGCTCCTGGCAATAGAATACACTGCCACCGTCCTCGAGTTTGATCGCAAGCGCGGCGAGAATCAGGACTGGAGCCGTCGCAATGAACCCTACAATAGACAGAACAACGTCCACGAGCCGTCGCAGTCTGTCTTTCGATTTTGCTACCTCGAATCCTCTGGAAAGCGCAATCCAGTCTTCTCTCAGACTGTCGACGCAGATGCGCTTTGCCTCGCGCTCGTAGAAGTCAAGATAATCCGTGACGCGAATGCCTGAAAATCTGCAATGCGCCAAGGCGTTCCACGGAAGGGGCTGACCGTCGATCGCTATGACGATTTCCGACGCGCGCAAGTTCGACGCCTGCGTTGCGAGCTGGAACTGCGAGTCGGCCACGCCGGCTTGATTCTGGGGATCAAATTGCGCGACGAGCCGAAAGCGTTGTTCGGATTCTTCGGCCAGACCGGCGAGTTCCGCCGCATGGTTTTGCATCCCCACGACGATGATTCGGCGGGTCAAATATCCGCGGCGGTGGATTTGCCGAACGAGAACATGCAGAGCCACGCCAGACAACAGCCAGAATGCCGTGAGCGAAGCGGTCAATTGCAATCGATAGGGGTCGATCCCAACCCTTGTATGGCCAGCCACCTCGGCTATTGTCCAAGCTGCGAGCCCGAATACCGGCGCGGTGACCATCGCGGTGCGCCAGAGAGCTCCCCGGAGCTTGACAACCGTCGCGCCCTCGTAAACCCCTGAATGCATGAGGGCTACGATACCGCACGACAAAACGACGGCGAACGAGGTTACGCCGATAACTGATGAACTTTTGCCGGGAAAGAAATAATAGAATGCGACGCAGCATCCTGCCGTCATCAACGAAGCTTCCAGGACTCCAACAAGCAACCAAGAGGTGGCCACGTAGTAGCCAAAAAAGCGCCGCATCACCCCTAACCCCCGACCCAACAATAGAAACGATTTTATGTAATATCGACCCTATATCACTCCGAAGCGCACGCTGCGAGTTAAAAAGTGGTTAACGGCGAAAGATTAGTATAGTCCGGACCAACCCGATTGGCGTGCAGTTTTGAACATCTCTAATCCATACGGCATATTCAATTAATTTACTTGGCAAAACTCGAATGCTGTTTGCCGCTGAGCCCGGAATTTACAAATATTAAGAGAAAGGGGCACCAGACGGAGCCGCGCGCAACGAAATAAAGCATTCGGCGGCGGCAGCCCTCGATTGCGCCGCTTCGAGCGCTCTGTTTGATGCGAATCTCTTGCGGATTACCGGCTCTGCCGCCACCACGCACACGACGGCCGGGAGGGCACGCGACGAAGAGGCTCGGCTTCCGAACTTGCGATTACGCGAATCGCCGCGCCTAGGGACGGGATTTAAAGCGCGTTTTCCAAAAGCCGTTTGCCCCCACCCCGAAAATTAACCTTTTGGCAAGTTCTCGGGGCGATCTTTAAGTGTTTTCCAGCGTTATTCTCGAGCCATGCGCGACACAACCCTGCTGATTGCCTCGTCATACGCTCGCAAGTCCGACGATTCTCGCCTTCCCGTGGGGGCCTGCGCCGTCATCGTGCTTGGCACCTCGGCCCTTTCCTATTGGCTGCTGTTCCACGTCATCGGTGCACTGGGACTCTGGTAGATCCACATAGATAAGGAATGAGCGGCTCGGATGCGGCGAGCAGGCTTGCGGNNCTTCCGCCGAGAGATTCGTCCGCCATTGCCGTGGAGAGCGCCACGTAGGCCGAAACGCAGGGGCTCGCTATCAGATATGCCGTGATCTGATCGCGCTTCGCGCCCAGACGCCCGAGACCGGCCGTCCATTCACGACATAGATCGACAACATAGCGCGCTTTTCTACCCCTCCAAGCCAAGTCGTGACTCTCACCGGAATACGATGTCCGTCTGCACCGGAACGGTCGGCGCAGCAGCTTCGGACAGTCCATACAGCCTGGCGAATCTTTCGAACATTAGTTGTTGATCGTAATCGTGGCTTGCTCTCAAGCGGTTGGCTTCGCCGATGCGACGCATCATGCTGCGATCGCTTACGGCACGCGCGAGCGCGCCCGCGACCTGCTCGTCGCTGCGACCCACGATCAAGGGAATGTTTTCTTCTGCCACCATGCGTTTGATGTCACCAACATCCGTTGCGACGATGGTGCATCCCGATGCCATCGCCTCCAGCACCGTGTAGGGCATTTGTTCCGTATCCGATGTCAAGGCGAAGATATCGAATTCGCGATAAAGCGGTGCCGTGTCGTCGATATGACCGACAAAGCGGGTGCGATCGCCGATCTTCAGCTCCCAGGCCAGCGCTTCGAGACGCGACCGCTCGGGACCTTCTCCTACTATGACAAGCCGGCAGTTCGACGCGCCTGCAACGAGGGCAAAGGCTCGCAAGAGTCGCGAGAGCTGCTTTTCCGGGCGCAGCGCGGCCACCGTGCCGATCAGCGTCGTGTCATCCGGCGAGGCCGTCGGAAGGCGATGAACATGCCCCGGCGCGAACCTTGTCGTGTCGATGCCGTTCGGGATCCAATGCAGCCGCGACGGCGAAATTCTCCAGAGATTTTGCGCGACGTCGCGCAATGTCATGGACGGGACGACGACCTCGCTTCGCCGGAGCAGGAGGCGCCGCGCCCATACTCGCCGGCGTTTGAAGCGCCATGCCTCGTCGAGTCCAAAGCCGTCCTCCATGTGAATGTGTCGCGTACGATTCGCCAGATTGGCGAGTGTCCATTCGATTGTTCCCCAGTTGTGCGTAATCAATCGATCGGGACGCACGCTCGACAATACCTGCGCAAAGGCACGTACGCGCCCGGCGACGTTCGTCCCGCGCGCATTTACGGGATGCGGCGTGACGTCGGTTTCTGCGGCCAACCTCGCCATGCACGAATAATTTCCGTCCATAGCGACGACAGCGTGCCGCAATCGTTTTCCGTAGTGATTGGCGAGATGCAAGAATCGGGTTTGTGCACCACCGGGGGCGAACGTAAAGAACACATGCAGTAACAGGGGACTTTGCAGTGGCTGCGATTGGCCGACGCTGCCGTTCGAGGCTCGCGACATGAATCCCGGCACTCGCGTCAGGCGCCCTGCCGGCTTTCCCATTCAAGTGCGGACCGAACGATTGTGTCCAGACAGTCGAAATGAGGCTCCCATCCCAAGGTCGCACGAAGGCGCGCCGGATCGGCGATCACGAAAGGCGGATCTCCCGCGCGCCTCGGCGCATTTCGCACCGGAAGCGCCCGCCCCGTCGCACGTTCGAACGCCGCAGTCACGTCGAGAACGCTCGAACCGTATCCGTAGCCGCAATTGTATACCCCCCCTCCTCCTCCGCCGCGCAGATGGTCGAGCGATAATAGATGCGCATCGACAAGATCACAGATGTGAATGTAGTCGCGAACCGCAGTCCCGTCACGAGTTGGATAATCCGTCCCGAAGATATCCAGATGATCGGCTCGCCCAAGCGCGACTTGTGCAGCACGCTTGATCAGATGGGGAACCTGTCTCCTCGGCTGGCCCGCGCGGCCGCCCGGATCGAATCCCGCGACGTTGAAGTAGCGCAGCGCGATATAACGGAGATCATGGGCGTGAGCAGCGTCTTCAAGCATCCACTCAACCATCAATTTGCTGCGGCCATAGGGATTGATGGGCCGGGTGGGCGCCGTTTCGTCGACGGGAGTCGAGTCCGTCAGACCGTAAACCGCGGCGGTCGAGGAGAAGACGAAATGCCCGACCTGGAGAGCGACGCAGACATCGATGAGGGCACGAGAGACGACTGTATTGTTATTGTAATAGTCCAGCGGACGTTCGATTGATTCGGGTACGACAATGGAGGCGGCAAAATGCATGACCGCATCGATGCTGCAATCCCGAATGATTTGCCGCACGGATTGGGCATCTCCGGCGTCTCCTTCGACAAAACGTGCTGTCGTGGGAACGAATGCCCGCAGTCCGGTCGTCAGGTTGTCGAGCACGACCACGTCTTCTCCCCGATCCACCAGGGCGTGGGCCGTGTGGCTGCCGATATAACCGGCGCCGCCAGTCACGAGGATGCTCATGAAGATTCGACCAAATAGCTCAAACGCATCCTCGCTGACTTTCCTTACAATTAATGGAAGATGGTCACCAATGTCTCAACCCCGCGCTCGCAAAGTCTTAAATTGCAGGATGTACGGCCCAATGCCTGACTTTGGTTAATTTTGTTTCCACCATGACGAGCGTTGGGATGTCGCAGTGGCCGGCTACTCCACTCGGCGCGATGCGCCCGGCAGGTCAGCTCGGGATCAAGTGTCTGATTCGATCCACTATTGGTGTCCGCCATGCGCGGCTTGCCAAGCTACGCAATTTGCATAGGTCCCTTCGCGGACGACTTGCTGGATCTCGTGATCCTGCCCGGCGGCCGCCGCATCGTCGGCGCGAGTGTTGGCGATAGACTGACAATGTGCATTCCGAACAGCGGTCGGCATCGCCGAGGGAGCCGGCGAAGACTCGGCTTCGATCTCGGCGGTGCCCGACACACCCATCTCTCGAACCTCCGGACGAGACGGTTCGGGACCACTCGTAGACCTCTGTGCGCCATCGGGTGGCGTTGCCGACGGAACGCCAATATTGGGCGCGATGGCGGGCTGCGAGACAGCTTCAGCACGAGGTGCGGGCAATTCCGCGGCTCGTGCCGGCAGCCCGGCGGGGGCCGAAGTGCTGGATGGCGGAATCTCCCGCAATGCGCGCGACGCTGCGATTTCGGCTGGTGGGTTTGCGAGCCCGATATCCGATGGCGCCGCGGTGGGCGGCGGAGCAGACACGCGCTTCGGCGACCGTGTCCGACTCGCGGCAACCCCAGGAGCGGCCAATTCCGTAGCCGGCGGAGACACCGGCTGAGCTTCCGAAACTGGATTTGCGGCCCTTGGCGGATTGCTGGCCTGAACATCCTGCGGAAGGTGAAGCGCCGCCGCGACCGCTTCCGGCTCCGGCCGGACATTCGCCGGATGCTGATCGAAATACTCCGGGACGCCGCATCCCGTCAGAGCCAGCAGAATGGCAGCAGTGGCGAGCCGAAGCGTCATCGATGGAGGCTTTCCCCTTGAGGTGAGGCCAGAGTACACGGGCTCGGTCAGGAATTCAGCCGGCGCCCGGCCCGGTTCGATCCATTTTTTGCACGGCCCCAAACAGCCCTTTTCCTGTGTCAACGAACTCGCGGCGTTGGTCGAGTGGCGCGGCGGG
>PKWC01000172.1:0-3904 GCA_003131925.1 Alphaproteobacteria bacterium
TCCGCGATCTGCAGGAACGAGGGCGCGTGGCGGCGCCCGTCATAAAGGATCGTCCCGTAGACTTCGTCGCTGATGATGGCGATGCCGCGGGAACGGGCGAAGGAGAGCAGCGTTCTTTGCTCGGCTTCTCTCATCACCCATCCGGTCGGATTGCCAGGCGAGGCGATGAAGATCGCCTTCGTGCGCGCATCGCAGGCCGCGGCCACGCTTTCCATGTCGAGTTTCCATGCCGGAGGAGAGGCGTGCCAATCGTCGATGAGCCGCGCGAACTTCACTTCCGCGCCGCAAATCTGCGCGGCCTGGAAAATGTTCGGCCAGACGGGCGACACGACGACAATGTTGTCTCCGGTCTCGATCACGCATTGCAGCGCACAGATCACGGCCAGCATCGCCGAGCCCGGCACGGTGATGCGCTCGAGCGCCACGTCCGCATCGGCGGTGCGCTTATGGAAGCCGCGTATTGCGTCTCGAAGAGGCGTGATGCCGCGCGCATTGGTGTAAAACGTGCGGCCCTCATCGAGCGCGCGCTTGGCCGCTTCGCGGATAAAGGCGGGCGTGACGAGGTCGCTCTCGCCGAACCATAGGGCGATGACATCGGGATCGTGAAGGGCGGCGCCTGACACAAGCGCGATCCCGTTGGGCTCGAGCGTCTGGATGGAAGGACGTATCGGGGTTTTGGGGATGGTTTGCAGCATGGCGCCACTCCACCCGGGAGCGCTTGCGCCCGTCAAGCCAAGTTCCTATAACCCCTGCCATTCCGCACGCGCAGGGTGGGGAGTGGGGCGAGTTGCCTCAACCCCGTCCGGTTGCCCTTCGGGGTAGTCCCCTCGCGTCAGGCTAAACCGGAAAAGGAGACGTTTTCCCATGGCATTGCCAGAATTTTCCATGCGCCAGCTTCTGGAGTCGGGCGCGCATTTCGGCCATCGCACGCAAAGATGGAATCCGAAGATGGCGCCCTACATCTACGGCTCACGCAATTCCATCCACATCATGGATCTGACCCAGACCGTGCCGCTGCTGCATCAGGCGCTTGTGGCGCTGCGCGACGTGGTGACGGGCGGGGGCCGCGTGCTCTTCGTCGGCACCAAGCGCCAGGCGAGCGAACCGATCGCCGCTGCAGCCAAACGCTGCGCGCAATACTACGTCAATCACCGCTGGCTCGGCGGCACGCTCACCAACTGGCAGACGATCTCGAACTCCATCAAGCGGCTGCGCAACATCGAGGACACTCTCACTTCCGCCCCGGGCTCCGGTCTGACCAAGAAGGAACTTCTCCGTCTGTTGCGCGAGCGCGACAAGCTTGAGCGCTCGCTGGGCGGCATCAAGGAGATGGGCGGCCTTCCCAACATGCTGTTCGTGATCGATACCAACAAGGAACAGATCGCGGTTGCCGAAGCCAAAAAACTCGGCATTCCGGTCGCGGCCATTCTGGATTCGAACTCCGATCCGGACGGCATCGCCTATCCCGTTCCGGGCAATGACGACGCGGCGCGCGCGCTCTCGCTTTATTGCGACCTCGTGGCGCGGGCGATCATCGACGGATTGTCGGAAGGCCAGGTCGCGGCCGGCGTGGATGTCGGCGAAGCCGAGACGTTAGCCGAGCCGCGTGTTCTCTCCGGCGATCCCGTTGAAGTTCCGGCGACCGCCTAGGCACAAAGGAATGTCATGACGAATGTCACCGCGGGAATGGTGAAGGAGCTGCGCGACAAGACGGGCGCGGGCATGATGGATTGCAAGGCGGCGCTGGCGGAGACCGGCGGCGAACTCGAATCGGCAGTAGACTGGCTGCGCAAGAAGGGTCTGGCGAAAGCCGCCAAGAAGGCGGGCCGCGTTGCAGCGGAAGGATTGGTTGGCGTTGCAGTTGCCGGCAGTTCGGGCGCGATCGTCGAAATCAACTCGGAAACCGATTTCGTGGCGCGCAATGAAACCTTCAAAGCCTTCGTGAAGGAGGCGGCGAAGCTTGCACTCGAGACGGGCGGCGACGTCGCAAAGCTGCTCGCCAGGAAAATGTCGTCCGGCTCGACGGTGCAGGAGAGCGTGACCGAATTGATCGCCAAGATCGGTGAGAACATCAGCGTGCGGCGGACAGCGATGCTTTCGGTCTCGCCCGGCGTGGTCGCAACCTATGTCCACAATGCGGTGGCGCCGGAATCGGGAAAGATGGGAGTCCTGGTGGCGCTCCGATCGAGCGCCGACCCGGCAAAGGTCGCCGCACTCGGCAAGCAGCTCGCGATGCATATTGCGGCGGCGGCGCCGCTCGCTTTGACGTCGGGCGATTTGGCGGAAGACGTTGTCACGCGCGAACGCGGCGTGCAGGCGGAGCTTGCGCGTCAGTCGGGAAAGCCGGAAAACGTCATTGCGAAAATGGTCGAGGGCCGGATGCGGAAATTCTACGAAGAATCCGTGCTGCTCTCGCAGGTCTTCGTGATCGACGGCGAAACGCCAGTCGCCAAAGTGGTCGAGAATGCCGCCAAAGACTTTGGCGTTCCGGTGGAGATCGCGGGCTTCGTGCGCTTTGCCGTCGGCGAGGGTGTCGACAAGCCGGACCCTGGCGATTTCGCCGGCGAAGTGAAGGCGATGGCCGGCCACTGAAGCCGGGCAGGGGAAACCGCAATGGGCGAAGTGCCGAGATACGGCCGGGTCCTGCTCAAGGTCTCGGGCGAAGCGTTGATGGGCGCCCAGACCTTCGGCCTCGACATCGGGACCGTCGACCGAATTGCCGCTGACGTGAAGGAGGCTGCGCAGGGGGGCGTGCAGGTCTGTCTCGTCATCGGGGGCGGCAACATCTTCCGGGGGCTCGCCGGCGCCGCCGACGGAATCGAGCGCGCGACCGCGGATTACATGGGAATGCTGGCGACGGTGATGAACGCGCTCGCGCTGCAGGCCGCCCTTGAGCGCATCGACATGCCGACGCGAGTCCAGTCGGCGATTCCGATGGAATCGGTTTGCGAGCCTTATATTCGCCGGCGCGCCATCCGGCACATGGAAAAGGGACGGGTCGTCATTTTCGCCGCGGGCACCGGCAATCCGTTTTTCANNCGGCGTCTACAGCGCCGACCCGAAGCGCGATCCAACGGCAGAAAGATTCGAAAAACTGAGCTATCACCAAGTGTTAGCTCTCGATCTTCAAGTGATGGATGCTTCCGCGATCAGCCTCTCCCGCGAGAATCGTATCCCCATCATCGTCTTTTCGATCCATGATCGCGGAGCGCTTGCGGCCGTCCTGAAGGGCAAAGGACGCTGCACAATCATTACCGATGAGGGTTAAGCTCCGGGAATCACGGAGGATCCGCAAATGCCAGGCACGTTCGACAAGGAAGATCTGAACCGCCGCATGAACGGCTCCATTGCCGCGTTGAAGGGAGAGTTCGCCGGCCTGCGCACGGGCAGGGCGAGCCCCGCATTGCTCGATCCGGTGACGGTCGAGGCATATGGCAACCCCATGCCTGTCACGCAGCTTGGGACGGTGAGTGCTCCCGAACCGCGCCTGCTCACCGTGCAGGTGTGGGACAAGTCCATGATCAAGTCTGTGGACAAGGCGATCCGCGACGCGGGGCTCGGTCTGAATCCGCAAATGGACGGCCAGCTGCTGCGCATTCCCATTCCAGAACTCAACGAGGAGCGGCGCCGGGAACTCGTCAAAGTCGCGCATAAATACGCCGAAGCCGCGCGCGTGGCGGTTCGCCACGTACGCCGCGACGGCCTCGACCTTCTCAAGAAGCTGGAGAAGGAGCACAAGATCAGCGAGGACTNNGCTCGAGAAGGATCACAAGATCAGCCAGGACGAGCATCACACACTCGGCGAGGAATTGCAGAAGGTCACGGATGCGCATATCCGTGACATCGATCATGCGCTCCAGGCCAAGGAGCAGGAGATCATGCAGGTCTGATGCAACCGAAGAAG
>PKWC01000172.1:3929-28765 GCA_003131925.1 Alphaproteobacteria bacterium
GACGGCGGCATCTTCCGCGCGCCGCGGGTCATGTTGCGGGCGTGGGGGCCGTCCGCTCCGTGGTGCGTGCGTCGATCGATACAGGCTTGTCGTATCTTACGCTCTACGCATTCTCTTCAGAGAACTGGAAGCGGCCGCCCACGGAAGTGACCCATTTGATGGGCCTGTTCCGGGCGTATTTCCGGGAAGACGTCGACGAGCTCGTGGAGCGGAATGTCCGTATGCGGATCATCGGCAGCCGGCAGCGCGCGGAGAGCGATATTCTCGCCATGATCGAAGACGGCGAGAGGCGAACAGCGCATAACACGGGTCTCAATCTGACCTTTGCGTTCGATTATGGAGCGCAGGAAGAAATCGTCGCGGCGGCCCGGGAAATGGCGCAGGCCGCCGCGCTCGGCGAACTCGATCCCGATGCGATCACGCCGGAGCTCTTCAGCACCAGACTCCTTACCCACGGCCTGCCGAACCCCGACCTGCTAATTCGCACGAGCGGCGAGCACAGGCTCAGCAATTTTCTCCTCTGGCAGTCGGCCTATGCGGAGCTGGCGTTCGTCGACACGCTCTGGCCCGACTTCACGGGCGCCCATCTGTTCGAGGCCTTGCAGGCGTTTGCTCAACGTGAACGGCGATTCGGCGCCGTAACTCCGGAAGCCGTGGCTTGAAGCATTCCTGGCCAATCGCGGGGATTGCGCCTCTGCAGGCGAACTCTTCCCGATCGGTGGGCGAGCCGGGCGCAAACAATTTCCAATGGCGAGAATGGCTGGCACGCGCGTCGTTTGGAGCACTGCTGGCGGCCTTTGCCATCGCCGCAACATTCGCGGGCGGATTCACGTTTGCGATCTTCGTTGCCGTCGTCGCATTCGCCGCGGCGCGGGAATGGCATCGCATGGTCAGCGGACCGCGTTATGCGGCCGCCATCGCGGTTACTACGATTGCAATCGCCGCAAGCCTCGGCTGGGCTGTCGCGGCGCGCGACTCGCAATGGCCGGTATGGCTGCTTTTGTTCGGCAGCGTGCTTGCGGCAATGTGCGCCTTCGCGTCCGGCACGCGGCCGCTCTCGAACGGATTAGGCACGCTCTATGTCGGTCTGCCCGCGCTATCGCTTGTTGCACTACGTATCCACGTGCCACAGGGCGCCACAGCAGTGCTCGTGCTCTTCATCGCAGTGTGGTCCGCGGATACGGGTGCGCTCGTCTGGGGTCGCTTTCTCGGCGGACCGAAGCTCGTTCCCGCACTCTCTCCGAACAAGACATGGACCGGATTCATCGCGGGTACAATTTTCGCGTCGGCAGCAGTTACCTTCTGCGTCAAGCTGTTGGGGGGAAGCCTCTGGCAGGCGGCGCTCCTCGGCCTCGCCCTCGCGCTCGCCGGGCATTGCGGCGATCTTTTCGAATCCTGGGTGAAGCGGCGGGCGGGACGCAAAAACAGCGGCGGACTCATTCCCGGACATGGCGGCGTCCTCGACCGCGTGGATTCGACGCTTTTTGCGGCTCCTCTTGCCGCGCTCCTGGTGTTCGTATTCGGTCTGGATCTGCTCTGTGGAGGCCATCCGTGAGCGGAGATCCGGATGTAACATTTCTGGCCGGCGCGCTCGAGCGGCGCCTGACGATTCTCGGCAGCACGGGTTCGATCGGTCTGAGCACGCTCGATGTGGTGGCGCACGCGCGGGCGCGTTACGGCGCAAATTCATTTCCGATCGAGGCCCTGACCGCCCATTCCAACGTTGACGTGCTGGCTGAACAGGCCCGCCGTTTCCGGCCGCGCCTGGCCGTCGTCGCGGACGAGCGGCGATACGCAGACCTTCGCCACGCGCTCGCGGGAGAAGGCATCGAAACTGCCGCGGGGCCTGCGTCGGTGATAGAGGCGGCGAGCCGGGCCAGTGACGTCGTCATGGTCGCGATCGTCGGCGCCGCTGCTCTCGAACCGACGCTTGCGGCGGCACGCCGCGGCGCAACGATCGCGCTCGCCAACAAGGAATGCGTTGTCGCCGCCGGAGATCTTTTTCGTGACGCGCTCGATGCGTCGCGCGCGACGGTCATCCCGGTGGATTCCGAGCATAATGCCGCGTTTCAATTGCTCGACTTCGCGCAATCTCACGCGTTCGAGCGTATCACGCTCACGGCATCGGGCGGACCGTTTCGCGAGTGGCCGCGCGAACGTATGCAGGTTGCGACGCCCGAACAGGCCGTGGCGCACCCGAACTGGTCGATGGGAGCCAAGATTTCTGTCGACAGCGCGACGCTGATGAACAAGGGCCTCGAGCTGATCGAAGCGCATGTTCTCTTTGCGCTGAGCGCGGACAAACTCGGTGTGATCGTCCACCCGCAGTCCGTCGTGCACTGTCTCGTCTCCTATTGCGACGGATCAACTCTTGCGCATCTTTCTGCCCCCGACATGCGCACGCCCATTGCGCACGCCCTCGGCTGGCCGACGCGCATTTCATCGCCCTCGTTGCGGCTTGACCTCGCCAGCGTGCAGCATCTGACCTTCGAAGCACCGGACCTGGAACGATTCCCGTGTCTGAGGCTCGCCCAGGACTGCTTGCATGCGGGGGGACTGACACCTACGATCCTGAACGCCGCCAACGAGATCGCCGTTGCGGCCTTTCTCGGAAGAGAGATCGGTTTTCTGGACATTGCCGGCATCATAGAAGATACGCTGGCCAGCCGGCACCGCGACATGGCCGAGTGTCCGTCCGATCTCGCGGGCATACTCGCTGTCGATGCCGAAGCGAGGGACATCGCGCATCGGTTCTGCCGGGCACGTGCAGCCTGAGACGAATGTGAATACGCTGGAGTGGGGGAAGAAGGGTATGAAATGCTGGGAACCGTGCATGACCTGATCGGCGGAATCGGCTATTACGTCGTGCCGTTTCTTCTGATGATCACGCCGATCGTCTTCTTTCACGAACTTGGTCACTTTCTTGTCGCTCGCGCATGCGGTGTGCGCATCGAGACGCTCTCCATCGGCTTCGGTCCGGAAATCTTCGGCTGGCATGACCGCGCGGGCACGCGCTGGAAAGTCGCGTGGATTCCGCTTGGCGGCTACGTGAAGTTCTTCGGAGACACCAACGCGGCGAGCGTGCCTGATCGCGCAACGCTGGCATCCATGACGGCGAAGGAGCGATTCGAGGCGTTTCCGCTCAAGCCGCTCTACCAGCGCGCACTCATTGTTGCTGCCGGACCGGCTGCGAATTTCGTGCTGGCGATTCTGATTTTGACGGGCTTCCTCATGGCGCTCGGCACCTATGTTGCGGCGCCGGTCGTGAACAAGGTGGAGCCCGCCAGCGCGGCCGCGCAGGCGGGATTCCGCTCAGGCGACACAATCCTATCCATCAATGGCGCCCTGGTCGACAGTTTCGATCAGATTCGCGGCTTCGTCTGGGATCGTGCCGGCGAAAAACTCAACATCATGGTGAAGCGGGACGGCAAGACGCTTGCATTGGCCGTCACGCCCAAGCTGACCACAGTCGAGTTGGCGGGCGGCGCGCAAAAGGTCGGGCTGTTGGGCATCACCGGTCCCACATCGCTCAAGCAGTGGAAGCATGTGACCTACGGGCCGGTCGCCGCCGTTGCCGAGGCCAGCAGCGAAACCTGGTCGATCGTGGCAACCACGCTCGATCATCTCTGGCGGATGATCGCCGGCAGCGGCAACGCCAAGGAGCTGAGCGGCGTCATCGGGATCGCGAAGCTGTCTGGCGATATCGCTGCGGTGAGCTATGTGTCGCTTTTCCGGCTGGCGGCGCTAATTTCCGTAAGTATCGGCCTCGTCAATCTTTTTCCGATTCCGATCCTCGACGGCGGGCACCTGCTGTATTATGGATTTGAGGTCGTTCTGGGCCGGCCTCTGGGGGCAAAGGCCCAGGATGTGGGTTTTCGGCTGGGGTTGGCGGTCATGGTGGGACTGATGCTGCTGGCGGCCTGGAATGATCTCGTCCGGTTGAACCTATTCTGAAACCTGAGCCGCGCGGCAGACAGTCCATTCCTGCGCGCACACCCTGAGACGAGCGNNCGATCGCCTTTCCCTTCGCCCGGTGCAAGTGCGTGGCCCTCGCAGCGGCCTGCGCAGCAGCGGCGCTTCCTGTTTTGCCGGCCTTTGCACAGCAAGCGAATCCGGTGCCGCCTGCGTCATCCCCCACAGCCGCGCCGGGTCCGACGATCAAGAGCATCGTCGTCCAGGGCGCGCAGCGCGTCGAACCCGCAACTGTCCTTTCCTACGTCTCCATCCGCGAAGGCGATCCGTACGACGAGCAATCGGCCGACCGCTCGTTCAAGACGCTGTTCGCGACCGGACTCTTCGCCGACGTGAAGCTCAATTGGGACGGTTCGACTCTGACGATCAATGTGGTCGAGAACCCGATCGTCAACCAGGTGGTGTTCGAGGGCAACGACAAGGTGTCGGAGAAGGACCTGAACAAGGAAGTGCAGATGAAGCCGCGCACCGTATTCACGCGCGCAAAGGTGCAGGCCGACGTTGCGCGCATCATCGAGCTCTACCGCCGCAACGGAAAATTTGCCGCGACCGTCGATCCCCAGATCATCCAGCGGCCCCAAAACCGCGTCGATCTCATCTTCTCGATCAATGAAGGTCCGACCACCGGCGTCGCGCGCATCTCGTTCATCGGTAACAGGCATTTCAACGACTCTGCGCTTCGCGACCAGATCGCAACGGAAGAGAGCGCCTGGTGGCGGGTCCTGTCGTCGAACGACAATTACGACCCCGACCGGCTGACGTTCGACCGGGAGCAACTGCGCCGCTTCTACCTCCAGAGGGGCTATGCGGATTTCCGCGTCGTGTCCGCCGTGGCGGAGCTCACGCCCGATCGCCAGAACTTTTACATCACGTTCACCATCGAGGAAGGCGACATCTACAAGTTCGGAAAGGTCGACATCGATTCCAAGATCAAGGAGTTGACGCCCGCAAACCTTCGCCCGCTCGTTCCAATCGTCGATGGTGCGACATACAACGCCGAACTGGTCGACAAATCGATCGACACGCTTACCAACGCCGCCGGGACGAAGGGATACGCGTTTGCGGAGATTCATCCCCGCATCAAGCGGAACCACGATACGCGCACGATCGACGTCGTGTTCGATATTGCGGAGGGCTCGAGGGTCTACATCGAGAAGATCAATATCATCGGCAACTCGCGTACGCTCGACAAGGTGATCCGCCGCGAATTCCGCCTTGTCGAGGGTGACGCCTTCAATCGCGTTCTGGTCGACCGGTCGCGCATGCGCATCAAGGCGCTCGGCTATTTCAAGGACGTGGACGTCAAGCCTCTTCCCGGCTCGCAGCCCGACCGCACCGTTCTTCAGGTCAATGTGACCGAACAATCGACCGGCGAGCTTCAGCTGGGAGCCGGATATTCCTCGACCAGCTCATTCGTCGGCCAGTTCAGCTACACCGAACGCAATCTGTTCGGGCGCGGCCAGTACCTGCGCGCCAGCATCGAGGCATCGAGCATCAACAAGGAAGCGCAAGTCAGCTTCACCGAGCCCTACTTCATGGATCGGCCGATCTCTGCGGGTTTCGATATCTACGACATCATTACCGATTACCGGCAGGTCGACTATCAGGGCAACACTCTGGCGCTCGGGCTGCGGCTCGGATTTCCCACCTCGGAATTTAGCTCGGTCGGGCTGCGCTACACGATCAGCGAGGCAACGGTGACGCCTTTCTCCGGGGCGCCTACGGTGATTCAGCAGGCGGCGGGCAGCGCGACCACCTCGTCGGTCGGATACAGCTACACTTACAACACGCTCGACGATCCTATCAAACCCCGCAAGGGATTCACTTTCGAGTTCAGTCAGGATTTTGCCGGTTTCGGCGGCAACACGAAGTATATCCGATCGCTGGTCGCGAGCGGGATTCATCACCCGCTGTTCTGGGACGAGTTCGTTGGCACGCTAACGGTGAATGCCGGATATATTGAGCCCTACAACGGCCAGCCCGTCCGTCTCACCGATCGCTTCTACAAGGGTGGCGACAGTTTCCCGGGTTTTGCGCTCGCGGGCGTCGGGCCCCGCGAGGTCAGCGCGGGCGGAGCCAATGCCATCGGTGGCGACGCCTACGCGATCGGCGATGCCGACCTGCGGCTCCCCGAATTCCTGCCGGCGGATTATGGTGTCGCCCTGTCGCTGTTCAGCTATTTCGGCACGATGGGCCATCTCACGTCGGGATTGCCGTCCAATAATTGCGCCACCTTCCCGCCGGGCCTTGTGTGCATCAAGGACAATATGGCATTCCGTGCGTCGGCTGGCCTTGGCGTCAACTGGAAATCGCCCTTCGGGCCCATCCAGATTTCCTTCTCTGTGCCTTACGTCAAGGAAAGCTATGACAAATCGCAGGTCATCTATTTCAGCGCAGGAACAGGACTCTAAACTCATGGGAAAATCGATGCTCACGATCCGGACCGCTCTGGTTGCGGCTGGACTTGCTTCCATGGTTGCGACGACAGGTCTGGCGGTCGCACAGGACAAGCCGCATCCGCCGGCCGCGGGGGCCGTCGGAGGCGCGCTGCCTGCACCTCGAATTATCGTGGTCGACCGCTCGGCAATTCTTCGTGCCTCAAAGGTCGGGCAGGACATCGTTCGTCAGGTTAACGGACTCACGCAGACCGCCGAGACACAATTCCGTGCCGAAAACGAAGGACTGGTGAAGGAGTCGCAGACGCTTCAGCAGCAGATCGCCATTCTCGCGCCCGACGTGCGAGCGCAGAAAATCAGGGCTTTTCAATCGAAGGAAGCTGCATTCAAACAAAAGGTGCAGACACGCCAGGATCAAATCCAGGGCGGCCTGCTCAAGGCACGCCAACAGGTCGAGCAGGCTCTGGCCCCGATCCTGCAGGGCATCATGCAGGAACGCGGCGCCAATCTTCTTCTCGACCGGGCCGCGGTCGTGCTCGGCATGGTCGATGTGGACGTGACCAGGGTGACGATCCAACGCCTTGACCAGAAGCTGCCGTCCGTCAAGGTGCAACTGGTCAATTCGCCGCCCGGGCTTGCGCAGCAAATGCGCTGAGCTGTCGCGCGGCCGCAGTCGCGCCGTTTCGAGAGGCCATGGCTGATACTCGCTTCTACGACAATCGCGGGCCGTTCACACTTGCGAAAATCTGTGAGCACGCCTCTATTCCTTCGCCGGAAGCTGATGGCGGAAGTGAGATCGCCGATCTTGCGACGTTGGAGGGCGCCGGCCCTTCGCACCTGACATTCTGTGCGGCGAAGGATTTGGTGCTCGCACTCGCCGCTTCTCGTGCGGGATTCTGTCTGGTCGCCGAGGGCGTGGCGCTGCCCACCGGACAGCTAAAGACGCGACCCGTGCCATGCCATTCCGTCCAGCACGCACTCGCAGCGGCAGCGGAGCTCTTTTATCCCGAGCACAACGGTACGGCCTGGACCCAGGATCGCGCCGTCCACCCGAGCGCGCGGATCGGCGACAATGTCAGCCTGGCGCCTGGAGTGGTCGTTGGCCCAAACGCCGAGATCGGCGCTGGTACGCGTGTCGGACCCAATGCCGTCATCGGCCGTGGCGTCGCCGTCGGACGCGACTGTGACATCGGAAGCCATGTTGCGATCTCTCACGCCTATCTGGGCGACGGCGTGATTGTGCTTCCCGGGGCGCAGGTCGGACAGGCGGGATTTGGCTTCGCCGGCTCCAAANNCTCCAAAGAAGGTCATGTCGGAATTCCGCAGCTCGGCCGCGTCATCGTGCAGGACCGCGTTGAAATCGGAGCCTGCACGACAATCGACCGCGGGGCACTCGGCGACACGGTGATCGGGGAGGGTACCAAGATTGATAATCTGGTGCAGATTGGGCACAACACCCGAATCGGTCGGCACTGCGTCATCGTCGCACAGACAGGCATTTCGGGCAGCTGCGAGTTGGGCGATTTCGTGGTGCTGGGAGGCCAAGTGGGCATTTCGGATCACGCGCATATCGGCGATGGCGCCAGGTTCGCTGCCCGCGGCGCAGCGACGCCGGGCGTCTATCCGGGCGGTCAGGATTATGGCGGCGTGCCGGCGCGTCCCATGAAGCAATGGCGTCGCGAGGTCGCGGCGGTCGCACGACTCGCCAAGCGCGGCAGGCAGGTTCGAGATGGATAGCATGACCGCGGCACGGGACATCACGCTCGATGTGGACCAAATCAAGCGGCTCCTGCCGCATCGCGCGCCTTTTCTCTTCGTGGAAAGGCTCGCGGAGATCCACCTCGGCGAAAGCGCCGTCGGCTACAAGGCCGTGTCGTACAACGAACCATATTTCCAGGGTCATTTTCCGGAATATGCGGTGATGCCGGGCGTGCTCATCGTGGAAGCCATGGCTCAGACCGCCGGCGCCCTTGTCGTGCACTCCCTTGGTCTTACCCGCGGCAGACGCACGGTCTATTTCATGACAATCGACAAGGCGCGGTTCCGCAGGCCTGTGCGGCCAGGCGATCTTCTACGGATTCCCGTCAAGGCGGTGCGCCACCGGGGACCGGTCTGGAAGTTCACCGGCGAGGCCTTTGTCGGAGACGAATTATGCGCCGAAGCCGAATTCGGGGCGATGATCCACGACAACCAGCCTGACCTCGATGACCGTCCATCCGACGGCGATCGTTGAAGAAGGCGCACGCCTCGGCGGCGGCGTGGAAATCGGCCCCTATTGCGTCGTGGGCGGCCAAGCAACGCTCTGCGAAGGCGTCAGACTTCATTCTCACGTTGTCATTGGTGGTCAAACGGAGATTGGCGCGCGCACGGTCATTCATTCTTTCACGGCACTTGGCGGCGGCGCGCAGATGCGCCAATCCAATCCGCCAGGAATGGGCTTGCGAATAGGCGCAGACTGCATTGTCCGCGAATCCGTCACGATCAGCGCGGGCAGTGCCGCGGGTCGCGGCGTAACAACGATTGGCGAGCGATGCTACCTCATGGCGGGTTCGCATGTCGGGCATGATTGCGTGGTCGGAAACGAGGTGACACTTTCGAACGGCGTTCAACTCGCCGGCCACGTTGAGGTCGGCGAGGGCGTGATGATGGGCGGCCTTTCGGCCGTACAGCAGTTCGGCCGCATCGGACGCAACGCGTTCATCAGCGGCCTGTCGGGCGTGGCGGCCGACGTCATTCCCTACGGCAGTGCAATCGGCCTTCACGTGCGCCTCGGAGGACTCAATCTCGTCGGACTGCGCCGCCGTGGAATAGCACGCGAGAACATTCACGCGCTGCGCGCGGCCTACCGCATGATCTTTGAAGCGGATTCCGGAACCATTCACGACAATGCCCGTCGCGCCGGCGAATGCTGGCCCGGAATTCCGGAAGTGCAGGAGGTCGTGACGTTCATCCTCGCGGACGCAAAGCGGCCGATCTGCCCGGCGCGCAGTCGCCGCCGCGAGCCTTCCGAATCCGAATGACCTGTCTCGGAATTGTTGCCGGAGGGGGCGAGCTTCCCGGCGCCGTGGCCCAGAGCGCGCGGGAATCAGGAAGGGACGTGTTTATCCTCGGCTTGCGCGGCTCAGCCGATTCTTCCATCGCGCAGTTCTCCCATGAATGGGTATCGCTCGGCGAAGCGGGCAGCGCGTTGCGCATGCTGCGCGAGCATGGCTGCAAGGATGTGCTGTTTGCGGGACGCGTGGCGCGGCCACGCTTCTCGGAAGTAAAGGTGGATGCCAAGGCCTTCCTGCTGTTGCCGCGGGTGATCTCGGCGGCGCGGAAAGGGGACGACGCGCTGCTGCGCGCGCTCGTGGACATTCTCGACGCAGAAGGATTTCGTTCCGTGGGAATTGCCGAGGCGGCACCCGGGTTGTTGACCCCGGAAGGCGTACTCGGAAAGTTAAGACCGAATCGCGAGAGCGAAACGGACATCGCGCATGGCATAAAGATCGTGCGCCGGCTTGGCGCGCTCGATATCGGGCAGGCCGCGATTGTCTGTGCCGGCCTCGTGCTGACGGTCGAAGCTGCGGAGGGAACGGATGCGATGATCCAGCGCGCGGCGGAGCTTCCTGAAAACATTCGCGGCAGCAGAGCCCGCAGATGCGGCGTGCTCGTCAAGGCGCTGAAGCCATTGCAGGACGGCAAGACGGATTTGCCGGTGATCGGCGTAAAGACGATTGAGCAGGCGGCGCGTGCCGGGTTGGCGGGGATCGCTCTCGAGAGCAGGCGTACTCTGATCGTGGAGAGGCGCGCGGCAATCGAGGCCGCCGACGCCGCAGGATTGTTTCTGTACGGGTTTTCGACTGCCGCCTACGCCGACTGAGCCATGTCGAACGCCCGTCCGTTGACGATCATGCTGGTGTGCGGCGAGCCGTCCGGCGACCAGATCGGGGCGGAATTGATGTCAGCCCTGAGATCGCTTGGCGGAATGAATATTCGCCTTGTCGGCGTTGGCGGAACGGCGATGGCGGCACAAGGGCTTCAATCGCTCTTTCCGCTCGATGACACAGCCGTGATGGGACTGCGCGAAGTCGTGCCACGTATTCCCGCCATTCTGCGGCGTGTGCGCGAGGCCGCGGATTATGCGGCGCGCATCCGGCCCGATGCGGTCGTACTCATCGACAGTCCCGATTTCACCCATCGTATTGCGCAGCGGCTGCGGCGGGTCGCGCCGGAGATTCGTATTGTCAACTATGCGGCGCCCCAAGTCTGGGCCTCACGCTCCTGGCGCGCCAGAAAAATGGCGCGTTATTTCGATCTCGTGCTGGCGCTGTTGCCTTTTGAGCCGCCCTTCTTCGCCGCGCATGGGCTTCGAGCCGTTTTCGTGGGTCATCCCGTGATCGAGCGTGCGGCACGGATGACCGGTGGCAAAGCTTTGCGCGCGCGCCTTGGCATTGCGCCTGCCACGCCGCTGCTTGCGCTGCTACCCGGAAGCCGCATGAACGAGGTCCGGCTTCTTCTCCCCCCTTTCCGTGGCGCAGTCGCGTTGCTGCGGGGGAAGATTCCCGATCTGGTCTGTGTCCTTCCAACCGTTGCTCACGTCGATCGTTTCGTGCGCGACCGGATGCGCGATTGGCCGACGCCCCTGCACATTGTCGAGAGCGAAATCGACAGGTTCGCTGCGTTCGACGCGGCGTCCGCGGCGATCGCCGCCTCGGGAACCGTGACCACAGAGCTTGCGCTGGCCGGCACGCCGATGGTTGCAGCTTATCGGCTTGGCTCTCTCACCTATGCGCTGGCACGCCCGTTCGTGCACGTGCGCTTCATCACGCTTGCGAACATTCTGCTCGACCGTCTGGCCGTGCCCGAACTCATCCAGCGCGAATGCACGGGCGCCGCGCTGGCGCACGCCGCTCTACCGCTTCTTTGCGACGAATCCGTGCGCGACAGGCAGCGGCGCGACCTCGCGGAAGCGATGGCGAAGCTCGGTCTGGGAGGAGACGCGCCGAGCCTGCGCGCCGCGCGTGCGCTGCTCGATTTCGCGCGGGAGAGTCGCGCCTATCGCTGCGCGATCGGCACGTAGTTGCGCTGCTTGGCGCCGGTGTAGAGCTGGCGCGGACGGCCGATCTTCTGATGCGGGTCCACGATCATCTCCTTCCACTGCGCAATCCAGCCCACGGTGCGCGCGAGCGCGAAGAGCGCGGTGAACATGCTGGTGGGGAATCCGAGAGCCTTCAGCGTGATGCCGGAATAGAAGTCTATATTGGGATAGAGCTTTTTCTCGACGAAATAATCGTCGTGCAGCGCGATGCGCTCCAGCTCCAGCGCGACGTCGAGCAGGGGATCGTCCTTGATGCCGAGCTCGTTCAGCACGTCATGCGTCGTCTTCTGCATGATCTTGGCGCNNAGCGCGATGCGCTCGAGCTCGAGGGCGACCTTGAGCAGCGGATCGTCGTGCACGCCGAGCTCGTCGAGAACCGCGTGACACTGGATCTGCATCGCTTTCGCGCGCGGATCGTAGTGCTTGTAAACCCGATGGCCGAAACCCATCAGCCGGAACGGGTCATCCTTATCCTTCGCGCGCCGCACATATTCGGGAATCCGGTCGACCGTTCCAATTTCCATCAGCATCTTGAGGGCGGCCTCGTTGGCGCCGCCNNTGATCGGCATGGAGGATGAAGACCGTGTCCAGGGCCTTGGCGAACACGGGGTTGACGCGATACTCCTCGCACGGAACGGCGAAGCACATGCGCAGGAAATTTTCGGTGTAGCCGAGCGAGTTGAGCGGATACACGAAGGGCTGACCGACGTGATATTTGTAGGCCATTGCCGCAATGGTCGGGATCTTCGCAATCATGCGGTGGCTTGCGATCTCGCGCTGGCGGACATCGTTGATATCGGTCGAGTCGTGATAGAAAGCCGATAACGCGCCGACCACGCCACACATGATCGCCATCGGATGCGCGTCGCGCCGGAAACCGTGGAAGAACGATGCAATCTGCTCATGCACCATCGTGTGATACGTGATGGCGCGAGCAAATTCCTTCATCTGTGCCGCGTTCGGCAACTCGCCGTAAAGGAGCAGATGACAGACTTCGAGGAAACTCGATTGCCCGGCTAGCTGGTCGATGGGATAGCCGCGGTAGAGCAGGATGCCTTCGTCGCCGTCGATGAAGGTGATGTCGCTTTCGCAAGCCGCTGTCGACGTGAATCCCGGATCGTAGGTGAAGACGTTTGCCGTATCGTAGAGCTTGCGAATATCGAGCACGTGGGGGCCGAGCGTGCCGGCGAAGGCGGGCAGGTCGATACTGTGATTATCATAGGTCAGCGTCGCCGTGCCTGCGGGAGTGGCCTTGCCGTTGCTCATTGAAGCACCTCACAGGCGCGCCGCGCCTCATTGCACTGCAACATATATAGCCCGGCGGGGCGATTTCGTCACCCCATTCACAAAAAAGCATCTAGCAATTTTGCGTGTCAGGCTGCGAATGACCTTATACGCTCAATGGTTTCTTCCCGGCCGAGCACCGCCATTACCTGAAAAATCGGCGGGGAAGTGCCCTTTCCCGTGAGCGCAGCACGAAGCGGTTGCGCAACCTGCCCGAGCTTCCTGCCGGTCGCATCGGCCAGGGCACGGATCTGGGTTTCGAGCGCGTCCGGTTCCCATTCGCTGCGCTGCAGCACGGGAAGCAGCTCCGCCAGTATCAGCCGGCCGTCTGGCGACAGAAGCATTTCGGCCTGGGCATCGAGTTCCGGCTTGCCCTCCGCGTAGAGAAATGCGGCGGCTTCTGCCAGATCGACCAGAGTTTTGGCGCGCTCCTTGAGGCCGGGCATCGCCGCGGCAATCCGTGTTCTCGCCGCCGCGTCGAGGAAGCGTGCGGGCTGGGTGTGCGCCAGGAAAGCAACGAGTGTGTCGGCTAGCGCCGCATCGTCCATTTCGCGCATGTAGTGGGCATTGAGACTGTCGAGTTTCTTGAAATCGAACCTTGCCGGACTGCGCCCGATATTGCCGAGGTCGAACCACGCAATCGCTTGTGACGTCGGGATGATCTCGTCGTTGCCGTGGCTCCAGCCAAGCCGCAGGAGATAATTGCGCATTGCCTCGGGCAGATACCCCATGTCGCGATAGGCTCCGATGGCGAGAGCGCCGTGGCGTTTGGAAAGCTTTGTTCCGTCGGGTCCGTGAATCAGGGGAACATGGCCGTAGATCGGTTTTGGCCAGCCCATAGCCTCGATGATCTGAAGCTGCCGCGCCGCATTGTTGAGATGATCGTCGCCGCGGATGACNNTGCCGTCGGAGCGCAGCAGCACCATATCGTCGAGCTGCGCGTTGGCGTAGCGCACCAGGCCCTGCACGACGTCTTCGATAACGGTTTCGCCGGATTGCGCCGCCTTGATGCGAACGACGAAAGGCGCAACCTTCGCGGCGTCGCCTGGGTCACGGTCCCGCCAGCGTCCGTCATAGCGTTGCGGCCTTCCGGCCGCGCGTTGCTCTGCCCGCATCGCCGTCAACTCTTCGGCTGTGGCATAGCAGCGATAGGCGCGGCCCTTCTCCAGCAGCTCATCGACCANNAAGTGTCTCGGCGATCTCGCGGTGGCGCTCCAGGCGTGAAAACTGGAAGACGGGCTCGCCGTCCCAATGGAGCCCGAGCCAATCGAGACCGGTCAGGATCGCTTGAACCGCTTCCGGCGTGGAGCGCTCGCGATCAGTGTCCTCGATCCGTAATAGGAACCGCCCGCCGGCGTGGCGCGCGTAGAGCCAGTTGAACAGGGCGGTCCGCGCGCCGCCGATGTGCAAATAGCCGGTGGGCGACGGCGCAAAGCGCAGGACAGGCGTCGAATTTTCTGCCATCATCGATTCCGGGAGCGGCCTGTCGCCGGTCAAACGGTGACGCGGCCAACGGTCGGCGTGGCTTCTAGCAAACCGGTTCCCGTGGGGATAGCTCCTTCACCGTCGCGTGTCTCGGCTCCCGAGCTTCGTCTGCCATTTCTCGACGTGGCGGCGAAGTGTCGTGGCGCGCCTGGAGCGTTTGGACGCGCGCTGATGGAGGAGCGCGAGCGCTGGGTTCTCTGGCTTCCGGTCGCGTTCGGTGCCGGAATCGGAATTTATTTTGCGCTGCCCGCCGAACCTTCCCGCGCAGCTGCGATGGTGCCCGCCGGTCTTTCCGCGGCTCTCATCGTGATGGCGTTTGCAACGCGCAATGTCATGCTCCGCGCGAGCTGCATAGGGTTCGCACTTCTTCTTCTTGGTTTCGATGCAGCGAAACTCCGGACGGAGCTGGTCCGTGCGCCCATCCTGATGCATCGCGTCGGTCCTGTGGAAATCGACGCCAGGGTCGAGTCCGCACAATTGCACGGCAAGGGAATCCGGGCGGTGTTCGCGCCGTCATTCATCGACGGGCTGGACCCAAAGTTACTTCCGCACCGGATTCGTGTTTCAGTACGTCGCGGCGGTGAGCGGCTGGTGCCGGGCGTGATTGTGCGGCTCGAAGCGGTTTTGATGCCGCCGCCACCCCCCGCCTCACCCGGAGATTATGATTTCGGGCGCACCGCGTTTTTCGAAGGTATCGGAGCAGTGGGATACGCCTATGGACGGCCCGAGCTCATCGCGCCGGCGCCGCTGCCCGACATTGGCGCCCGCGTTGCGCTCGCGCTCCAGGCTTTGCGTTTCAGATTGCGCGCGCGCATTCGTGCCGTACTGCCCGGCAGCACCGGCGCAATCGCTTCGGCAGTGATCACAGGCGATCGCGGCGGCATCTCCGACGCGGACGAGCAGGCATTGCGCGATGCGGGGCTCGCCCATGTGCTGGCAATCGCAGGGCTGCACATGGCGCTGGTGGGTTTCGGCCTGTTCTGGAGCGTGCGTGCAATTCTCGCGCTTTGGCCGCGAGTCGCGCTAACACAGCCGATCAAGAAATGGGCAGCGCTCGCGGCGCTGGGCGGCGCAGGATTCTATCTCGCGATCAGCGGCGGCGCGACACCCGCGGTCCGGGCGTTCACCATGCTGGCGATGATGCTGCTCGCCATCCTCTTCGATCGACCGGCGCTCTCGATGCGTTCGCTCGCCATCGCGGCGGTGCTTCTGCTCTCGTTTTCGCCCGAGAGCCTCATCGAGCCCGGTTTCCAGATGTCGTTTTCCGCGGTGGCAAGTCTGATCGCGGTGGCGGAATGGGAACGGCGGCGCGCGCTAACGCGTGCGCCGGTTCCGCCCCTTCCCCTCGTTCATGTGCGGCGGTACATGCGGGGCATCGCGATCACCAGCTTCGTGGGCAGCATCGCGACCATGCCCTATGCAGCCTTTCATTTCGACCGTGCGACGCACTACGCCGTGCTCGGCAATCTGCTTGCCATGCCGATCATGGGATTCGTCACCATGCCGATGGCGGCACTTTCAGTCGTCCTCATGCCGCTGCACCTCGATGCCGTCCCGCTGCACATCATGGGCTGGGGCATCGCTGCGATGCTCGCCGTCGGACGTTTCGTTTCCCGTCTTCCCGGCGCCGTGTCGATCGTCGCCGCGACACCGGTGGCAGCGCTCGTGCTCGTGTCGCTGGGCGGTCTCTGGATCGTGATCTGGCGAAACGGTTTGCGCTGGCTCGGTCTTGCGCCGGCATTGGCGGGCATCCTGCTTGTCGTGATCGCGCGCCCGCCGGATATCCTGGTGGCGCGCGATGGCCAGACAATTGCATTCCGCGGCAACGACGGCAGGCTTTATTTCATGCGGCGCGCCGCCGATGAGTATTCGGCGAGCGAATGGCTGAAGCGCGATGGAGATTCGCGCACGGCCGACCGGGCGATCGCTTCGGCGAGAGATGGCGTGCGTTGCGACGCTTTCGGCTGCGTTGCGCAATCGGCAGGCGGTCTGCGCATTGCGGCAGTGTCGCGGCGCGATGCGCTACGCGACGATTGTGAGGAGGCGGATGTTGTCGTCAGCCTCGTGCCGGCACGCGCTACGTGTCCGAACCCCAAATTGGTCATCGATCGGTTCGATGTCGCGAAGAACGGCGCCTATGCTGTTTGGCTCGGCAAACACGTCGTGGTTGAAAGCACGGAACAGCTTCGCGGCGCACGACCCTGGAGCGCCGTGCCCTGGCAACGGCGCACGCAACGATTCAGTAGCGGCGGATGAGCCCGACGAGCCGACCCTGGATGCGCACGCGGTCGGCGCCGTAGAGACGCGTTTCGTAGGCCGGATTCGCCGCTTCCAACGCGATCGAATCGCCACGCCGGCGCAGGCGTTTCAGCGTCGCCTCCGCATCATCGACCAGAGCGACGACGATATCGCCCGTGTTCGCCGTGGGCGTTTGCTGGATCACCACGGTGTCGCCGTCGAGAATGCCGGCGTTGATCATGGAATCGCCCGTCACTTCGAGCGCGTAATGATCGCCGCGTCCAAGAATGCTCGATGGAACGGGCATGTCCGCGATCTTGTGCTGCAGCGCCTCGATCGGCGTGCCGGCCGCGATCCGGCCAAGGATCGGCACGCTGATCGCGCTTTCGGGCTCGTGGCGTCTGGGGCTACCGCCGCTGCGCGGATCGGAGGGCGTGCGGGCGCCTCGGGCGCCGGGCGGCGGGACCGCGCGCTGCGCTTGGGTGCGCGAGGTCGCCGGGCGAAGCGTGTCGGCGACGTTTTCGGGCAGCCGGATGATCTCCAGCGCCCGTGCGCGTTTCTCGAGCCGCTTGAGAAAACCGCGCTCCTCCAGCGCCGTGACGAGGCGGTGGATGCCCGATTTCGATTTGAGGTCGAGCGCGTCCTTCATCTCGTCGAAGGAGGGGGGGACGCCCGTCTCGCGCACCCGCTCGTGAATGAACATCAAAAGCTCATGTTGCTTGCGCGTCAGCATGTCCGTGCTCCCAGAGAGGTGATTCGTCGCTGCCGAACAAATCCGAAACACCGCGAATCGTTCTAGTTTAGTTCTCACCCAGGGTCAACGACCAAGATGTGGGACGTGGCGACTGGAATGGCTCGTGCGCCTACCCGACCGCAGCGAATCCATGCCGGCGGCCATGCGCCTTCGCGAACCTTGTAATGCGCCGGTCGTAGGTGACGAATGGACAACGGATCCCGATGGCTGCGGCGACAAGAAGCCGGTCTGCGGGATCGCGATGACGGAAGGAGTGGAGCTCGTAGGCGCGCGCCGCCGCATAGTGGTCGAGCGGAACGGCCGCAACGCCGGGCCGGGCGAGGAAGCGTTCGACCCACGCCTCGACGGAAAGATCGAGCGCAATCCGTCCGCTGTCGACGAGAAGCGCGATTTCCCAGACGGATATGGCGCTCAGATAGATGCTGCCGCCGTCGCGCCAACAGTCGTCGATTCGCTTGCGCGTCGATGGCTTCAGGCGATCGCTGCCCGCGTCAAGCCAGAGCGCGATATGCGTGTCCAAAAGAACGGCATCGCTCACCGCGCCATCTCTTTGCCCGATTCCGCGTCAAGCTCGTCATCGAGCACAGGCAACGTCAGATCGACGCCCCTGCGAACCGTGACCGAGCCGGGATGCGCGCCGAAGAGCGAGCCGGACCGTGCCTCATTGTCCAACAAATGTCGCATCGCGAGCGCGACGGCTTCAGTCTTGTTGCCGGAGGTGAGCTTGATTGCGGCTTCTTCGATTAGTCCGACAACATCGGGACGGTTGATGGTGACGACGACGGGCACCGGAACCTCCGATCATTATAGGTATAATGATACGCTGGAGTTGCCCTGGGCGCAAGCGGCGGTGTTCACGTTGGCGGCTTTCATCAGTCGAGCAACAGCACCTCGACAGATTCTCCCGCTTGCGCGGCTGCAGAATGCGGCTGGCGGACGATGAGCGCGTCGGCGGCGGCGAGCGCGCTCTGCATCGAAGAATCCTGGATCGCAAACGGCTCGGCCCATAGCTCGCCATCGCGGCGTAGGAGACGGGCACGCAGATAGTCTTGGCGCGTATCGCTGGCGGAAAGCCTGCATGCAAGTCGTGCCTGTTGCAAAGGCTGAGTGAAGGATAGGCCCAGCAAGCCAGCGATTAGCGGCTGGAGGAACAACGACGCGCAGACGTAACTCGACACCGGATTTCCGGGCAAGCCGAGGAACGCCTTTTTTCCCAGCTTCCCGAAGATCAAGGGCTTTCCCGGCCGCATCGCGATCTTCCAGAAATCGAGGGTGAAACCCCTTGGCTCGAGAGCGCGCTGGACGAGGTCGTGATCACCGACCGACGCGCCTCCCATGGTCACGACAACGTCGGCATGCGAAGCCAATTCCGGAATCCGCTGCAAGGCTTCGATCGTATCGGGAAGGATTCCGAGATCGAGCGGCTGGCCCCCCCAGATCTCGATCAACGGGGCGAGGGCATATCCCGACGAAGCGACGATTCCGCCTTCACGTTGCGGCGCAGCGGGAGGCGAGAGCTCGTCGCCCGTGGCGGCAAAGCCGATGACAGGCCGACGTTGTACATCGACAATGGAAATGCCGCCCGCCGCCAGCAGCGCCAGATCGCGCGCTGTGAGCCTGCGCCCTGCCGCGCAGAGCACGTCACGCTTTTGAAAATCAAGTCGCGCCGCGCGGATGTGGCGTGCGGCGGCGGCCGCGCGGAGCGTGACGTGATCGTCCTTCGCCTCCGTATTTTCCTGGATAGCGATCGCGTCCGCACCTTCCGGAACAAAACCGCCCGTGAAGATACGCACGGCTTCACCGGCGCGGACCGTACCGGCAAAGGGATGGCCGGCGGGTGCGGCGCCGACGACGCGCAGAGTTACGGGGACGGTATGCGTGTCGGCGAGGCGCACCGCGTAGCCATCCATCGCCGAAATGGGGTGCGGTGGCTGGTCAAGCGCGGCAATCGCATCGGCCGAGAGAACGCGGCGATGCGCGCTTGCGAGGGAGACGCGATCGCTTCCAAGTGGCGCGACAGCAGCGCCAATTCTGCGCACGGCGTCTTCGACGGAAATCATCGGACCCGCCGCGGCGCGGCATAGCTACCGCTCTTCCCGCCGGACTTTGCCAGCAGGCGCACCGATTCGATGACGGCGCCGCGATCGATCGCCTTGGTCATGTCGTAGATCGTAAGCGCAGCAATCGCGGCAGCCGTGAGCGCTTCCATTTCGACTCCGGTTTCGGCTTTAGTTTTCGCCGAAGCGACGATCCGCAGCGCGTGACGCACAGGGAGCTGCTCGATCTCCACGGCCGCCTGCGTCAGCGCAATGGGATGGCAAAGCGGGATCAGTTCTGAAGTCTTCTTGGCGGCCATGATCCCGGCGAGACGCGCGGCAGCGAGCACGTCGCCCTTGGGTGCGGTGCCACCGCAGACCGCCGCGAATGCATCCGCCGAGAGCACGACGATCGCTTCCGCCTGGGCCTCGCGCGTGCTCGCCTCTTTCGCGGAGACGTCCACCATGCGCGCCGCGCCATGCTCATCGAGATGCGTAAGGTTGCTCATAGCGCCGATCTATAGCGTGTTTCGACCATTGAGAAAAATTGCCGGATGCTTCCCTCAAGAATGGGCACGCGGAGATGCCCCTGGTCCGCGTAAACCGCGGCCGGAGAACAGGCTCCGTACGCGGAGAAGAGAAGGAGAACCACGGAGACACAGAGGTCACGGAGAAATAGAATCGCTCAGGATGGTCGGGTTTAACCCGACCACATGCGCGCGCAATTTCTTCCTCAGTGTCCTTTGTGTCTCTGTGTTGAATCTTTTCTCCGCGTCTCCGCGTCTCCGCGTGAACCCTTTGTTGGCAACGCGGAGTATCCGTTAACGCGGAGCAGGGCGCGGGTCGCTGCGGCGACGTTTTTTCCCCGCATGAGACTCTCGCCGATCAGGAACGTGGTGACGCCCGCATCGGCGAGCCGCCGCAGATCCGCAGGCGAGGACAGACCGCTTTCGGCAACGACGAGTATGTCGCGGGGAATTGCCGGAGCGAGCCGCAACGTCACGTCGGAATCGGTGACGAAGGTCCTCAGGTCGCGATTGTTGATGCCGATCATGTCGGCCCCAAGCGCCAGCGCGCGATCGCGCTCGTGTTCGTCGTGGATTTCCACTAGCGCATCTATCTCCCAACGACGCGCGGCGGCGAGGAGGGCGCGCGCATTTTCATCGGCAAGCGCCGCCAGGATAATGAGCACACAATCCGCACCTAGAGCGCGCGATTCGGTGATCTGGTAGGGTTCGAACAGAAAATCTTTTCGCAACACGGGAAGCGGCACAGCGGCGCGTGCGGCGCCAAGATGTGCAGGCGCTCCCTGAAACGACGGCCCGTCGGTGAGCACCGACAGGCAGGCGGCGCCACCGTCGCGATAGGCGAGAGCAAGAGATGCGGGATCGAAATCCGCGCGGATGAGGCCCTTCGACGGGCTGGCGCGCTTGATCTCTGCGATGAGCCCGTATCGGCCGGCGTCGCGGCAGGCGATCAGCGCCGCGCGAAAGCCGCGCGGTGGACCGGCGGTTCGCGCCCGTTCCTCGAGTGTGGGTTCGGGCATTTCGCGTTTTGCCCGCGCGATTTCTTCGCGCTTGTACACGGCGATGTCGTCGAGGATGGTCACAAGGCAAGCGCCTGCGTCGTTGCGCGCAGCCGCGCGAGCATGTCGAAAGCGCTGCCGTCACGGATTGCGGTATCGGCCTGGTGCATTCCTTCGCCGATGTTGGGCGCCTTCTCGCTCACGACCAGCGCGGAAGCTGCATTCAGAATGACGATGTCACGATACGCGCGGCTGCCATTGCCCTGCAGCATCGCTTCAAGCGCGCTCGCGTTGAAGGCGGCATCGCCACCGCGCACGTCTTCGAGCGAGGCGCGCTTCAAGCCCAAGTCTTCCGGCGTCAGTTCAAATCGCCTGACCTTCCCTTGCGCGATCTCGACGACGAGGCTCGCATCAGTTGTGGTCAGCTCGTCCATGCCGTCCCGGCCATGCACGATCCAGGCGTGTTCGGTCCCGAGCTCCGCAAGCACATGAGCGAGCGGCTCGACCCACCTCTCGGCGAACACGCCCAGAACCTGGCGGCGCACCTGTGCCGGATTGCTGATAGGACCGAGAAGATTGAAAACCGTCCGGAAGCCCAGTTCCTTGCGCACGGGCGCGACGTGTTTCATCGCCGGATGATAGGCGGGCGCGAAGAGGAAGCAGAGCCCTAGCCTGTCGAGACAGGTCTGGGCCGCTTGGGGTGAAAGGTCGATGCGCACGTCGAGCGCTTCCAGCACGTCGGCTGCGCCAGCGCGCGACGACATGTTGCGGTTGCCGTGCTTGGCGACGGGTACGCCGCGGGCGGCGACCACAAACGATGCCGCCGTGGAGATGTTCAACGTGCCGTGTCCGTCGCCTCCGGTGCCGCAAAGGTCGAGGGCGCCCACAGGGGATTCGATCGTCCGCATCGCGGCGCGCATCGCGCGCGCGGCTCCGGCGATCTCGGCGACGGTTGGCTCGCGCAGCGTGAGCGCAGTCAGGAACGACGCCATGCGGGCTTCGGAAACTTCTCCCGCCATGATGGCACCGAAGGCGCGCAGAGACGATTCTGCACTGAGCGAGTGGCCTTCGGCCAGCCGCTTCAGCAGGGAGGGGAAATCCTCGTCTGCGCTCATCCGGTTTCGTTCAGGCGGGAACGCGTTCGCGCGCAAGCGCGAGAAAATTGCGCAGGAGCGCGTGGCCGTTCTCCGACGCGATGCTTTCGGGATGGAACTGCACGCCGTGCACGGGATGCTCCTTGTGCATCACGCCCATGATCACGCCGTCGTTCGTGGCGGAGTTGACGGTGAGGCAGTCCGGCACGCAATCCGGATCGATGGTCAGCGAATGATAGCGCGTGGCTTCGAAATCATTGTCGAGACCGCCGAACACGCCGCTGCCGTCATGGTGGATCCGGCTGAGCTTGCCGTGCATGGGCACCGGAGCGCGCACGATGCGTCCACCATAGGCCTGGGCGATGGCCTGGTGGCCGAGGCAGACGCCGAGGATCGGCACCTGGCCATTTGCAGCACGAATGAGATCGAGGCAGATGCCGGCCTTGTCCGGATCGCACGGACCGGGCGAAAGTACGATTGCCTCGGGCCGCAGTCGGAGCGCGTCCTGCACGGCAATCTCGTCGTTGCGGCGGACGTCGACCTCCGCGCCAAGTTCCGACAGATAGTGCACAAGGTTGTAAGTGAAGCTGTCGTAATTATCGATCAGAAGCAGCATGGCAGCACAACCCTACTGACTTGACGCATCCCGCGCCATCGGGCCGGCCAGCGCGCTCCTTTCCTGCAACGTGGGGGAGTTTGCCCCGCCGGGTCCGGCCGAAGACCGGCCCGAGGATAAACTCCGGGCCGGAGGGGGGCGTGTCCGAACGCGACGTCCCGCTCCGCCTCCCCCGGATTTAATCCGGGGTCGGCACCTCCCCAAGATGCGGGAGGAAAACGTCGGCAGGCGGCTGCGCGTCGTCAATCCGTTCCTTGCAGCTGGCTGCCCTCGCTTTTCCATATCGTCAATTTTTGTCCACCATTCTGCGGCAGCCAGTCGGTTCGACGACGAGTCCTGAGGAACGCACTTGATGACGACCTACCTGGAATTCGCCGCGCGCGGGAAGAATGCCTGGTGGCGCTATGCGGCCTGCGTGATCGCGGCGTGTGTTGCCACGGTGGCGATTTTTGCGGCGGTACTCCTGCCCCTCTCGATCGCCCATGTGCTGCCCGCCAACTTCGCGGCGGAAATCCAGCAGCCGACAAACCCCGTGGTGTTCTTTGGCGTGGTAGCCCTGACGTTCGGTTCGCTGCTTGCTGGGTTTGCGCTCGCGATCCGGCTGATCCACCGAAAGCGGATCGGCGACGTGATAGGGAGCTGGAACTGGACGGCGTTCTTCCAGGGCGCATGCATCTGGGCCGTCATCGAATGCGCGTCGATTTTGATCGATTTCCTGATTGCGCCGCACAGCTTCAGCGTTTCGGTGAGCGCACAGACCGCTGTGCTGGCAATCGTCGCGTTTGGGGGATTGTCGATACAAACGTTCTGCGAGGAATTCGTGTTTCGTGGCTATATTACGCAAGGGATTCTTTTAGCGACGAAGCGGCCCGTGCTCGCCGCGGTGCTGAGCGGATCGCTCTTCGGCGCCCTGCACATCTGGAACGGTGCGCCGCAGGCGGTCGGAGCGCTTTTCTTCGGCATCGTCTGCTCGCTGATCGCGATCCGCACGGGAAGCATCGCGTTCACCTTCGGCGTGCACTTCGTGAACAACTACATGGGGGCGGTGGCGGTCGTCTCTGCAGGAGACATCTTCAAGAACAGCCCGGGAATTCTGCTTCAGAACGCCCCTCAGCTCATATGGTGGGACATCGGTGTCTCGATTGTCGGATTGATTGCGGTGCTCATGCTGGTTCGTCGCCTGGGTAATCTCAAAGCGGCCATCGTTCCTTTGGGGGCACGTTAACCATTTGCATTCAAAACCAGCCGAGAAAATCGCTCATATCGTTGCGCCGACCCGGGCTTTAACCTAAAATTGAGGGTTGGCTGAAGGGGGAGCTCCCCGCAAGGGGAGTGGGCGATGATCGTTGGCATTTCTGGTCTGCAGGGCCCGATTGTCCGCGGCTTGCGCAAATTTTGCTGCAGCAGGCGCGGCAATATCAGTCCGCTTTTCGCACTTCTTCTTATTCCGCTGATCGGGGCGATGGGCCTGGCGACCGAGACGTCAGGATGGTTTCTCATCCGCCGCGCGATGCAGAACACGGCCGACTCGGCGGTGCTCGCCGCTGCGGCCAACGGCGACACGTCCGCTTGCACTTCCAATTGTCCGACATGGAGCGCCGAAGCCATGTCCGTCGCCGCGAATTACGGATTCACGAACGGCGCGAACAACACAACCGTAACCGCGATCAACAATGCGACGTGTCCGTCGCCTGCGACCGGCAGTAATTGCTATCAGGTCACAATCACCAAAACCGTCCCGCTCTATTTGTCCGAAGTGTTGGGTTACGCAGGCACTTCGGGCTATGGCGGACGGCAGTTGATTCAGGCGACTGCACTTGCTCGTTCCCCGAGCGGGACGGACGACTGCATGCTCACCCTCTCATCCAGCGGCGGATTCTCGCTCAACGGGGGACAGAGCTTCAACGCCAACGGCTGCGATCTTTTTTCCAACTGGAGCGCGGTCTGCAACGGAGACGATGGCGGCTTCAACGTGTCCGTCACCGTCGGCACGTCCAACGATTGCGGCGCGTCCCAGCAAACCGGGGCTACCCAGCAAACGGACCCATACCAAAACCTCCTCGCCAACAATCCTCTCACGGGCTGCACGACGATAAGTTCGCCGACGACAGGGGGAACGACGCTTAACCCGGGCGGTGCCGCTTGCATCACAATCACCGGCAATCTCACCATCCCGTCAGGAATCACAACCATCAACACCGCATCGCCGGGCACGGTGTTGCTGATCAAGGGGGGCGGCAATATCGTGTTGAACGGCACGCTGACCACCCCCGGCGTGAGTTCGGGTTTGACGATCATCTTTACAGGAACCTCCGGTGCGGCGGGCTTCATAACCGGAAGCGGAACAATCGAATTC
>PKWC01000178.1 GCA_003131925.1 Alphaproteobacteria bacterium
CAATGCGGCTACTGCCAATCGGGCATGATCATGGCGGTCAGCGCGCTGCTGGCGAAGAATCCGTCGCCGACCGATGACGAACTGAAAACGGAAATTACGAATATCTGCCGCTGCGGGACCTATCCGCGGATCCGCGCCGCCGTTCGAGCACTCGCAGCCCCGAAGGCTCTGCCATGACGACGCGCAGAATGGTCGTTCTCGGCGGCCTCGGCGCCGCCGGCGCTCTTGTCGTCGGTTACGCGCTGTGGCCGAGCACCCGGCTCGCGCGCGCCGATGCGATGGCGGCAAAAGCAGGCGAGCGGTTCGTCTCCAACTGGATCAAGATCGGCCGCGACGACACGGTCACCGTCGTCATTCCCCATTGCGACATGGGGACGGGGATATTCACCTCGCTGTCTCAGATGGCGGCCGAGGAACTCGATGCGGACTGGAACAAGGTGCGCGCCGAGACGGCGCCCGCAGATTCCCTCTTTGCCAACGGCCCGCTCGGCGAAGGCTTCATCCTCGGCGGAAAAGATATCTATCCCGACAACATTCCCGCCTTTCTGCGCGGCACGGTCGCCAACTCTTTTCGCACCATCGCCGAGTTTATGGATCTTCAGGTGACGGGAGGGTCCTCCGCCATCCGCGCGACCGGCGTGTACGGCATTCGCATTGCCGCGGCCGCCGCCCGCGAAATGCTCGTCGCCTCGGCCGCCGCGCGCTGGAACGTCGCGTCGGAGACGTGTTCGACGCGGGCGAGTCGCGTGCTGCACGAAGCGAGCGGACGCAGCTTCGGCTTCGGCGAACTCGCGGCCGATGCGGCGAGTCACGATCCGTCTTCACATCCGCGCCTGAAGCCGAAGGAGCAATACACGATCGTCGGCACGTCTGTTCCCCGCTTCGACATCCCGCACAAGGTCAATGGCGCCACGGCCTACGGCATCGATGTACGTGAACCCGGCATGCTCTTCGCAGCGATCCGGATCTCGCCCGTCTTCGGCGGCAACCTGCGGTCCGTCAATGCGGCGCCGATCGCCGGACGGCGCGGAATCCACAAGATGATAAAGCTCGACGACGCCGTCGTGGTGGTAGCCGACCGCTTCTGGCGCGCGCGCGACGCGGTCGCTCTGCTCAATCCGGTATTCGACGACGGCGTCCTGGGCGGTGTCACTTCCGCAACAATCGCCGCGCGGCGCAAGGCCGCATTGGATGATGCGTTGAAGTCAGATTTGACGGTGGGGTCCGGCGCCGATGCGCTCAAGAGTCAGAAAGCAATCGAAGCGACATACCAGGTGCCCTATCTCGCGCACGCGACGATGGAGCCGATGAACGCGACGGCGGTTTACAGAAACGGCAACCTCGAAGTCTGGTCGGGAACGCAGGATGGGTTGGGCGCGCGCGCCGCCTGCGCCGAATCGGCAGGATTGCCCATCGAGAAGGTCACCTTTCACCTCCTGCCCATGGGCGGCGGATTCGGCCGTCGTCTCCCTGGCTTCTTCGACTTCCTCGACTACGCGGTGAAGACTGCGATGGCCATGCCCGGCACACCGGTCAAACTCGTCTTCACGCGTGAGCAGGACATGCAGCACGATTTCTACCGGCCAAATGTGATGAGCCGATTCAGGGCTGCGCTCGGCGCCGATGGCATGCCTGCTGTGTGGGTCAACGACTACACGACGGACGACGATCCCAACCCCGAGGCGCACATTCCCTATGCAATACCGAACCAGGCGATCAGCGCGGCGCTTGTGCGCACCCATGTGCCGACGGGGCCATGGCGCAGCGTGGAAGCGTCATGGCACGGGTTCTTCATTGAATCTTTCATCGACGAACTCGCCCATCGGGCGAAGGCCGATCCCGTCGCCTATCGTTTGAAGCTTCTGGCGGACAAGCCGCGTCACGCCGCCACGCTCGGGCTTGCCGCACGCGAGGCCGGGTGGGGAGCGCCGCTGGCACGCGGACGCGGACGCGGCGTGGCCATCGTCGAAAGCTTCAAATCCATCGTGTGCCAAGTGGCAGACGTCACGGTCGCGGCGAATGGAAGTGTGAAGATCGATCGCGTCGTATCCGCAGTGGACTGCGGCATGGCTGTCAATCCCGACGGCATGCGTGCCCAGATCGAAGGAGGAATTCTCTTTGGCCTGGGCGCGGCGCAGTATGGGGAGATCACGATCGACAAAGGCTCCGTAGCACAGGCGAATTTCCCGGATTATCCGGTGGCGCGTCTCGCCGACTGTCCCGACATCGAAATCCATTTCCACGACAGCGACGCGCCGCTGGGCGGAGGCGGCGAGCCCGGCGTCCCGCCCATCGCGCCAGCCATCACGAACGCAATCTTCGCCGCAACCGGCGTGCGCATCCGCGACCTGCCGATCATCAAGCACGTGTCACTAATCGCGCGTGGCGCGACGGCAAGTCTGTGAACCGCTGATAGGTCATGACGGGAGCATCGCGAACATTGACGTTAGCGGCGATGTTCGCGCTCGGCATTGTTATTCCAGCTTGGCCGCAGAGCGGTTTCGATTCCTGGTCGCGCTGCGCAAACGCCAGACTCCCGCCCGAGAAGCGCATCGCCTATTGCACACGCGTCCTCGACCAGGGCGGCGTCCCGAATGGCGACATAGCGGTACTGGTCATGCTTGGTGGCATCTATCGGGTCCTGCATCAGTATGCGCAAGCCATTCAGTTCTACAGCCGCGCGGTGGGATATGAAGCGCAGGGAACCTCGCGGTACGACCATTCGCTTGCATCGCCCGAAGCGCTGGTCGGCGCGTATGGCGCGCGCGCGGAAGCCTACGCTGTGACCGGCCAGCATGACCTTGCGATGGCGGACGCTGCAGCAATTTTCAGGCTCGTGCCCGACAGCGCTGCGCCCTACGCCTTCCGTTGCCACATTCGCGCGGTGATGAAAGCGGAGCTGGACGTGGCTCTCGCCGACTGCAAAGAAGCCGCGAGTCGCGATGGACGAGCGCCCCAAGTTCTCGATGCTACGGGTTTCGTACAATTCCGGTTGGGACATCTGAAAGATGCCGCGGCGGACTACGCCGCCGCCCTCGCGCGCAATTCACGGCTGGCCGGTGCGCTTTTCATGCGGGGGATCATCAAGTTGCGCGATGGAGATGCGCCGGGAGGGAATGCCGACATCGTCGCTGCGAAAGACATCGAGCCCTCGATCGCCGACCGCTTCGCCGAATATGGCGTGACACCTTAGCGTTGCGAAGCAGGCCCCTGCAACATGAGGGAATGGTTGTCATTGTCTACGGACCATGATCTGAATCGGCCAAAAAAGCTTTGCCCCAGCAAGAGGGTAGCTCGAACGGGTGCGACGCTTGCTGTCACGTTTGAGACTCGTACGCTGCCTACTCTGAGCGATCGAATTCGAAAAATCGGAGATGGCAGGGACGAACCATCCGCCAATTGGTACGTACGATTTCCGAGAAAATCGCTGTCATTAATAGTGCCCGTGCGGATCAAGGTTAGCACAACGTCCGCGGGCACGCTTACGTCTGCCGAACCGCTGTCGACGACAAAGTCTAGCTTAATCGCATCATTTATTGTGACAGGTACAACATAAGTACCGCCATCAGACTTCATTCGAATTGAGCGGGGTCCAATGTCCTGTGAGGCTGCCACGACGGTCGAAGGTGTAGCGGGTTCAGGCGGAGGTGAAGAGGCACGTGGCATTTGAGGCGCAGCCGAGTACGCTTCCTTCTCGACCCTCGCGGCGTCCGAACCAAATCCAAAGGTCCACGTACTGCCGTCTGAAACCGCAATAGTGCCCATTCCCGAAACACCGCTCGCTTCACGCGTTGCTGTGATGACGGCGGTTCGGCCATCCGTGCAAGTTGCCGGGATAGTAAGGGTAGGGGATAAGTCATAATCGCTGTACGAGCCCGAGCACGTAACCTTCCCATTTGTTATGCCGAATGACCCGCCGCTCAGTGCGGCAGTCGTCATCCCGCGGTAGATTTCGCCACCTTGTCCGACGACGACGACAGGCTCGGTGACTGTGCAGGAGGCGCAGATTAGAGCGGTAGCGCCGGCGATCACAAAATTTCTAAATCGAGCAATGCGCATGAAGCGTGATCCGGAAATCCTGAGCACTGTCCCCACCCCAAAAGCATCCACTCAGAACAGTATAGCAGGGTAGGGGACCCGCTGTGTCCTAACCTGGAGGATCCGGCCAGTCTGCCGCCGCGTAGACTTTCGTGGCGGGATCCGAGCTGCGCAAGCTCTACCTATTGAGCCTGTTCATAAGGAACCCGGAAAGGCTTGTCGGACGCGGAAGTACATGACTTGACACCAAAGGAACCGCCGTAAAGGCCGCAAAGTTGGCCCACGACCCACGCTGGTACATGCTCCGGTGTGCTCGGACGCGGACCCAAACTTTCGCCCGTCTGGTGAACCCAGAAAATGGTGCACCAAAAGGCGCTGGGGAGTTAGTTTGGTGGCTGAAGGGTTATTGGCACGAGACCAAATTGCGCTCCGCGCCTGCAAGAGGCCAATTCGAAGGTTCGCTTAATGCGATGGGCCTGCACCAGTGCATTGGTACGTCGCGGTCACAATCCGCCAATCGCAGCCGTGGGAGTCTGCGCAGTGGCTAATCGCACCACCGAACGGTTCGGCGTCCGTATATCCCCATACCTTGCACTTTTCAGCTGCGGTTATCGCGGCTTGTTGCATGTCAACGACCGGCCTCTCAAGGCTGTCGTGTTCGTAGGAAAGAGTGACTGTCCCGTCCGCGCGGCTCCCGCCGGTCGCGACCATCGTTACCGGTGTGGAGCAGCCAGCAATGACAAGAAGTGTTGCCGATAATCCAGCGTAAACGCCCCACATGGTCTTCATGCTCCAATTCCCTTTGGCGAAAATCGCTGTCAGATGCGTACAACTTCTTCAAACACGCTAAAGAGGATCCCGATCGCGAGTTGGAGAAATTCCGCCCCGAGATGACTGCCTTCGCTATTTTCACTGCCGTTGTGAACTACGGCCTTGTGTACAAACAGCGGTCGCTGCCAATGGCGATTTATTACGGCTGGTTTTTTTGCAGACACCCCAGTTTTGCGAAGCCACTATTCAATGAGACCGTGGAACTGTGGAAGGGCCGTTTCGAACATCCAGAAGACAAGTCTCTGGAAGACGCGCTTTTGCCGCTGGGAGCGATGGTTGCTGCGGTCAAGAGCAATTCTAACGTAGCCTTTGATCTAATGCCTCCCGCCGCTAGGGAGAACATTGAGCGCTGATCGGGGGGAAGCCTGGAAGACCAGTGTTCATTGCCCTCCCGCTATTTCCGTCGGCCATTGAGCCCGCAAGCGCGCAACGGATGGGAGGAAAAATACAGCGGCTGATCGAGCGTCTGCCACTTCGGTGTCCTTTGCGGTGTATCGCGCTCGCAATCGAGCACAGCGACAACTCGTTCGTGTTCGCTATATTTTTGAGAGCGGTCGAAAATTTGCGACTTTCCCAGTGCTCTGACTGACCGTCTCGTGCTTGATGCTGTCAATCAAGCCCTGCAACCAGCCCGGCCCGTGCGATGCGTCAAACTCCTCGGCACTCAAAAGCCGTGGGTCGTTGTCGAACGCTGCAAGAGGAATTTCCTCGCCGAGGCGGTTTTCGAGACCACTCCGGGGGAGGCAACTCTCGGAATCGCTCACCACTTACCGCCTTTCGCATACAAACTCGGGGTCGAATCTTTGCCGCCCATATCGGACCTTATGACTCAGCGCCGAAAGCCGGGCGAGACGCGATCAAAACACCGCTCGTTCGTTGTGCTGGTGAGCGCGGCCGGTCGCGCGTAACGCCAGGTTACGCCCATGGCTCGCGCGACCTGAATCGGACGCTAAGTTTGGGTCGTCTCCTGGAGGGTAATTTTGTGGGTACGAGCAAAGCTGAAGTTCCAACGTATTGATATCACTTGATGATTACCACAGAAATGGCGGATGGGGTGGGATTCGAACCCACGAGACCCTTGCAGGCCTGCCGGTTTTCAAGACCGGTGCCTTCAACCCCTCGGCCACCCATCCGCTGGAAATTCAAATACGTGGCGGCAACGAAGGCGGCAAGGATCGCTTCCGCGCCCGAATTGCCGCCGCCCCGTTGAGCCAGCCTCCCTCTTAACCTATCGTTTAGCAATTCGAGGGCTGACTCATGGGCATGCGGGGTGCCATGCGACAGGTGGGGATTGTCTGCGCCTTGGCCGCGCTTGCGGCGGCGTGCTCGACCGCGCCCCCTGAGACTCCGACCGTCAGCCTTCCTTCGGGCACCGGCGTCTACAAGATCGGCGAGCCCTACGAGCAGAATGGCGTCTGGTATCAGCCCCACGCGCAGCCGGACTATGACGAGACGGGCGTCGCCTCCTGGTATGGCCCCGGTTTCCACGGCCGGCGCACGGCCAATGGCGAAATATTCGATGCTTCCGGGCTCACGGCCGCACACCCAACCTTGCCCATGCCGGTGAACGTCCGCGTCACCAATCTTGACAACGGCCGTTCGCTCGTCCTGCGCGTCAACGACCGCGGGCCTTTCGCGCGGGGACGCATCATCGATGTCTCGGCGCGCGCTGCCAGGCTCCTCGGCTTCTATGGCAAGGGAACTGCGAATGTACGCGTGACCTATCTCGCGCGTGCCGATATGCCCGGCGCCGCGCCCGCCGAAACCGCACCCGAGATCGCCGCCGCCGCGGCTGCGCCGGCGGCCGAGGTCGAGACGGCCGCGCTCGATCCAGTCGCAACCGCGCCCGCGACCGACCAAATGCCGCAATCTCCGTCTTTGGATTCACAACCGACGTCCGCAGTCTCCGACAGTCAACCCACGGCAACCGTTGCCGACATGGCAGCCGTCGCGCGCATCTATGTTCAGGCCGGCGCATTCGCTGCGCGCGAGAAGGCGGAACGCATGAAGAGCCGGCTTTCGGCGCTGGGGAACTCCTCGATTTCTTCAATCGACAGAAACGGCCAGCTTCTCTATAGGGTGCGCATCGGCCCGTTTGACGATGTCGGAGCCGCCGATGCGGCGTTGGCCCAGCTCTCCGGGCTCGGCAGCGGCGACGCGAAGATCGTCGTCGACCGATAGACTGCATCACGTAAGGAGTTTACTGCCGATGCGCCCGTTGCGCTTTCTCTTGCCATTGTTCGCCGCGATCGCAGCGGTAGCGCTGACGACAACCGCCGCCCAGGCCGCCATGGAGACCTCGGCGGAGCATGCGCTGCTGATGGACGGCGAATCCGGACAGGTGTTGTGGGCCAAGGACGCCGATACGCCATCGCCGCCCGCGTCGATGAGCAAGCTGATGACGCTGGAGTTGCTCTTCCAAAGACTCAGGGACGGGCGCGTAAAGCTGACCGACACGTTTCCGGTGTCGCAACGGGCCTGGAGCACCCAGGGCTCGAAGGGGTTCGCGATGATCGGGTCGCGAATCCCCGTTGAGACGTTGATACGCGGCATCATCATTGCGTCAGCCAACGACATGTGCGTGGTCGTGGCGGAATCGCTGGGCGGTTCGGTCGAAGCATTCGCCGACATGATGAATGCGCGTGCCAGACAGCTCGGTCTGACGCATTCGCATTTCGTCAATCCCGACGGACTGCCGGATCCTCCCGGACAGATGATGTCCGCGCTCGACCTGGCGACTCTCGCACGGCACCTGATCTACCAATATCCGCAGTACTACCACTACTTTGCGGAGCGCAGTTTCACGCAGGACGTCGGCAACGGCAGGAGTATTACGCAACAGAACCGCGACTCCGTTCTCGACAAGTTTCCGGGCACCGATGGCCTGAAGACCGGTCACACCGACGCGGCGGGCTACGGCATAACCGTTTCTGCCGTGCAGAACGGTCATAGGCTCATTCTGGTTCTGAACGGCCTGCGTTATCCGCAGCTCAACAAGATGACGCCCGCCGCGCAGGACTGGCATGGCGTGCAGCTGCGCGGCGACGAGGCCGCGCGCCTCATGGGCATCGCCTTCCGCGAGTTCCGGCGCTACAGCCTGTTCAAGCCCGGCGCCGCAGTCGGCGAGGCTCAGGTCTGGCAGGGCGAGCGGGACAGTGTACCCTTGACCGTTGCCGCGCCTTTCGACGTGACCCTGCAGGTCGAATCGCGGGCCGGCATGAAAGTCACGCTCGTCTATGACGGACCGGTGCGCGCGCCCATCGAGAAGGGGCAGAAGATCGGCACGTTGCGTGTCACCGCGCCCGATTTCCCCGGCGCGCAGGCGCCTCTCGTCGCCGCCGAATCGGTTTCGCGCGCCAACGTGTTCGCGCGGATCTATCTCGGCCTGCGTGCGCTGCTTGTCGGCCAATCCGGCGGCTGATGGCCGCGCGCGCACGTTTCATCACGCTGGAAGGCGGGGAGGGCGCCGGCAAATCCACGCAGGCCAAACGTCTCGCCGCCGCGCTCGAAGCGCGCGGGATCGCGGTGTGCGCGACGCGCGAGCCCGGCGGTTCGCGCGGCGCCGAAGAGATACGCCGCTTGCTGGTGGATGGCGAACCGGGACGCTGGGACGCGCTCTCCGAGACCTTGCTTCTCTTCGCCGCGCGCGCCGATCATCTCGCCCGAACAATCAGGCCCGCGCTCGCAGCAGACCGTTGGGTGGTCTGCGATCGTTTCACCGATTCGACCTTTGCCTACCAGGGTGCGGGACGCGGTCTCGACGGGGCAACGATCTCGGCCATTGAAGCCGCCGCCACCGGATCCTTCCGGCCCGATCTCACACTGATCCTCGACATTGCACCCGAAGCCGGCCTGGCGCGCGTCGATTCACGCGGCCGGCACGAGACGCGCTTCGAGCAGTTCGATGCCGGTTTCCACGCGCGCCTTCGGGAGTGGTTTCGCGCGCTCACGCAAAGGGAGCCGGGCCGCTGCGTGTTGCTTGACGCGCGAGCGTCGGCGGATGAACTGGCGGCGCAGATCTGGCAAATTGTTTCAACGCGATTTGGTTTTCCTCCCCCGCGAGCGGGGGAGGAAAGAATTACTTACCCGCAAGCTTCGCCCGAACNNGGCACCTCCCCCAGAAATGGGGAGGAAATCGTATAGCTCGTTTGCTTCGAGGATCGTGAAGTTGGCAAAACGCGCGCGCGACGAAGAGACGCTCGAGACCGACCGGATTGCGGGCGTGCCGCATCCCCGCGAGACGATGACGTTGATCGGTCAGGACGAAGCGCTTGCACGCGCCGCCCGCGCGATCCGCCGCGGACGGCCGCCACAGGCGTGGTTGATCGGCGGGCCGCCCGGCGTGGGCAAGGCGACGTTTGCCTATCGCGTTGCGCGCTACCTTCTGCGCTACGGCGCCACCGACGCCGGGCCCGAAGATCTTTCGCTGCCCGCAAACGATCCGGTCGCGGCGCTTGTGCGGGCCGGTGCGCATCCGGGATTGCTCGCCATCAAGCGCGGTCTCAATCCCGATACCGGCAAGCTGATGACCGTGCTTTCGGTCGACGAAATCCGCAAACTCGGAAACTTCTTCGGACTGACGTCCGCTTCGGGTGGTTGGCGCATCGCCGTCATCGATACGGCCGACGAGATGAACGACCAGGCGGCGAATGCGCTGCTCAAGATTCTCGAAGAGCCGCCGCGACGCGCGATGCTGATGCTTCTCGCCCATGCTCCGGCGAGGCTCGCTTCGACCATCCGTTCGCGCTGCCAGGCGCTGCACCTGCAGCCTTTGAGCGAGGCCTCGTTTGCCGCTGCGCTCGCGGAGCGGCTGCCGCAAGTTTCGACGGCGGACCGCGCGCGACTCGTTGCACTGTCTGGTGGTTCGATCGGCGCGGCGCTGCGGCTTGTCGGCGAGGACGGATTGAAGCTCGCGGCGGAAGCCGAGAAGCTGATCGAGCGGGCGGCGGCGCCGGATTTTGCCGCGACCCTCGCACTCGCCGAGCGCGTGGCGAAGTTCGATCGCGGAATGGAAACGTTTGGCGTCTATCTGACGCAGATGCTGGCGGCGCGGATTCTCGCCCGTGCGCGCGAGGGCGCGCCGCATCTCGACCGCTGGGTCGAATTGTGCAACCGCATCCGCGCGAGCTTCGTCCGCTCGGCCGCGTTGCATCTCGAGCCGCGCCAGACGATTGTCTCGGCCGCGCGTGCGATCGCCGCGCGCCGCGCTGCCTTGTAAGTCAATTTCTTTCCGATGCTCGTCGACAGCCATTGCCATCTCGACTTCCCGGAATTTGCGGCCGAGCTGTCCGACGTGGTCGCGCGCGCGAAGGCGGCTGGCGTCGGCGTGTGCGTCTCGATCGGCACGCGTCTCTCGGGCTTCGCCGCGGTCGCCGCGGTGGCCGCACGCTTTCCCGACATCTATTGCTCGGTCGGCGTCCATCCGCATGAGGCCGAAAAGGAGCCGCTCGACGATGCTGTGCCGCTGCTGGCTCTGGCGCGAAACCCGAAGGTCGTCGGCATAGGCGAAACCGGTCTCGACTACTATTATGAACACAGCCCGCGCGCGAAGCAGATCGAGAATTTCCGCGCGCACATTTCAGCTGCGCGGGCGTTGGCGCTTCCGCTCATCGTGCACACGCGCGACGCGGAAGACGACACGATCGGGATTCTGCGCGAGGAGATGGGGCAGGGCGCCTTCACCGGCCTCATCCATTGCTTCACCGGCACAGAGCGTCTTGCCGACGCGGCGTTTGATCTCGGGCTCTATATCTCCGCCTCCGGCATCGCGACGTTCAAGAAGTCGGACGCGCTGCGCGCGGTGCTGGCGCGCGTGCCCCTCGACCGACTGCTCGTCGAGACCGATGCGCCCTATCTTGCGCCGGTCCCCCATCGCGGCAAACGCAACGAGCCCGCCTTCGTCGCGCATACGGCAGCGATGTTGGCCGGGCTGAAGGGTGTTCCCTTCGAAGAACTAGCGCGTGCCACCACCGACAATTTCTTCCGCCTGTTCACCCGCGCTGCGCGGCCCATATGACCGATCGTTTCACGGCGACGATTCTCGGTTGCGGATCTTCGGGCGGCGTGCCGCGCATCGGCGGCGCGGACGGGAAGGGCGAATGGGGTGCCTGCGATCCGGCCAATCCGAAAAACCGTCGCCGCCGTTGCTCGATCCTCGTCCAGCGCCATGGCGCCCAGGGCGTGACGACGCTGCTCGTCGACACGTCGCCCGACATGCGCGAGCAGCTGCTCGGTGCGCACACGGCCTGGCTCGACGGGGTGATCATCACCCACGACCATGCCGACCAGCTGCATGGGATCGACGATCTGCGGACGGTCGTCCATGCGATGCGACGGCGGGTGGATCTGTACAGCGACCGCGCGACGCTCGAAGTCGTCGAGCAGCGCTTCGGCTATTGCTTCTCCACGCCGCCGGGCAGCTTCTATCCGCCGATCCTCAACAGCCACGTTCTCGCCGAACCGTTCGCGGAGTTCGCGATCGAAGGCGCGGGCGGCGCCATCCCGGTGCTCCCGTTCTGGCAGGAGCACGGCAGCATCCGGTCACTCGGGCTTCGTTTCGGGCCCATCGCTTATTCAAGCGATGTCAACGGCTTGCCGGAAGATGCGTTTATGGCGCTTGAAGGGGTGCAATGCTGGATCGTCGATGCGCTGCGCTACACGCCGCATCCGACGCACGCCAATGTCGCCACCGCACTGGCCTGGATCGCGCAGGTAAAACCGGCCCACGCGGTGCTCACCAACCTGCACTTTGATTTGGACTACGAGACGCTCCGGTGCGAACTGCCCGAGGGCGTCGAGCCCGCCTATGACGGGATGGTCGTCGCGGCGCCGTTGCCGCAGACGCGTTAGGTCCGTCTCGACAAAAGCAGCAACGACAAGGTGCGACACAAGCGCGTCCACCAATTCCCGGTCATCTTGACATCCCTTCGAAGGTCCAGCTTTGAGCGACCATAACGCACGACCGATTAGAGGACCGTTTGTGCGAGGCCGGGATTTTTAAACCGTGCATTCATACGGTTTTTGCCAAATTTTCAGTTTCATCGCTTCCCATAATATAGATTATACGAAATTTTGGATGATGGCAGGCGGGCGAAAAATGGTCTTGACCCTGCCCTTGGGGCAAGCCCCACAGGGACTCGGGTCGAAAGAGAATCCGTTGATGTCCGCTCTGCAGGAACGCCATCTCAGCCCCGCCGAAACGGCGCGCCGCCTGGGCATCAGCCCCAAGGCGTTGCGTCTCTACGAGGCGCGCGGCCTGCTTGCGCCGCTCCGGTCGCAATCGGGCTGGCGCACCTACGGCGCAAAGGAAATCGCGACGCTCCACCACATTCTCGCGCTCAAGCAGCTTGGTCTGCCGCTGGTGCAGATTGCGGAGCTGCTGTCGCGGCGTCCGCCCGCGCTGGAACGTCTTCTGGCGGCGCAGGAACGTGCTCTATCTCATGAGCACACTCGCCTGGGTCGCGCGTTGGGCCTGGTGCGGGACGCGCGGGCGAAACTCGCCCACGGAACAGCGCTCTCCATCGACGATCTCATCCAACTGACCAAGGAGACCACGATGACGACCCGCGAACAGCACGAAGAGATGAAGGCGATCTTCGACCCCCTCGTCGAGAAGCATTTCACCGAAACCGAGCGCGCCCAACTGGGCGCGCGCGCTTGCGACCAGACCGAGGCCTCGCGCGCCTGGGATGGATTGATGGCCGAGGCGAAGGCGCTGATGGCGAAAGGCGATCCCGGCTCGCCGGAAGCGAAGGACCTCGCCCGCCGCTGGATGGCGCAGGTCTCGCTGTTCACCCAGGGCGATACCGCGCTTGCCGGCAAGGTGAAGGCGTTGTGGAATGACGCGATGGCCGATCCAAAATCCGCGCCGAAACTGCCGCTCAATCTGGAGATCTTCGCGTTCATCGACAAGGCCTGGAAGGCCGCGCAGGGCAGCGACAAGGCATTGTAACTCTTGCACCACTTTCCTCCCCCAGTTCTGGGGAGGTGCCCCGAAGGGGCGGAGGGGGCNNTCCCCCTCCGCCTCGCTTCGCTCGGCACCTCCCCCACGTTGGGGGAGGAAAGAAGAAGTTGCGGCAAGAACCTCGTGTCTTATCAATGCGTGCATGACCGGCGATGCGGACCACGCAATCTCGAAGCTGCTCGACATCATGCGAGCGCTGCGCGATCCGCAATCCGGTTGCCCATGGGACCGAGAGCAGAATTTCGGCACCATCGCGCCCTACACGATCGAGGAAGCCTACGAAGTGGCGGGTGCGATCGAGGAGGCGGACTGGCCCGCGCTGAAGGAGGAGCTGGGCGACCTCCTCCTCCAGGTCGTCTTTCATTCCCAGATGGCGAGCGAGCGGAATCTGTTCGATTTCAACGATGTTGTCGCCGCAATCAGCGGCAAGATGCAGCGCCGTCATCCCCATGTTTTCGGGGGCGGAGTGCCCATCGCCTCGGCTTCCGCGCAAACCCTCGCCTGGGAGGAACACAAGGCGCGCGAGCGCGCCGTCAAAGAGAACGGCGTGCTCGATGGAGTGCCCGCCGCCCTGCCCGCGCTGTTGCGCGCGCTGAAGCTGCAGCAACGCGCCGCAAGCGTCGGATTCGATTGGGATTCCGCACCTCGTGTGGTCGAGAAAATCGCCGAGGAGGCTGGCGAAATCGCGGATGCCCAGGCGGCGGGCGCGGGCCCGGAAAAACTCGAGGACGAGATCGGCGACCTGCTCTTCGCCGTCGCCAATCTCGCGCGGCATCTGGGCACCGATCCCGAAGCCGCGCTGCGCGCCACCAACGCGAAATTTCTCCGCCGATTCAGGAAGATCGAAATCGCTCTTGCGAGCCGGGGTAAAACGCCGAGCGCCGCCACGCTCGAGGAAATGGAAGCCCTCTGGCAATCCGCGAAGGCGGATGAGTAACGACGACCGATTCAGCCCTACCCTGCTTTTCCCGCAACAATATCTTGCCCCATAAGATGTGCTCGTGCCCTTCCTCTTGGGGAAGGGGAGAGAACATCGCGGTACAAATCCCCCTCCGCCGACGCCGGTGCGGTCAACGCTTTGGTAGTGGCCGCTGAGGCATCATCTCCGCGATCGCGGAGGAAACGATGAAGAACACGGGCCTGGTACTCTTAGCCACCGCCTCGGCGTTCAACGCTGCCACGGCCCAGGCCGCCGTCACGATTTCGTCGGGCCCGACCTCGAACATGACCTGCTCCGCCGGTGTCTGTACGCCGACGGCTGCGGACGCCGTGCTCAATGCGGGCGATCTCGAAGGATTGCTCGCGTCCGGCAACTTGAAGGTCACCACGACCGGCGCACGCGTGCAGGCAAACGACATTCGGATCGCCGCGCCGATCGCCTGGTCGAGCGCCACCACGTTGTCGCTGGACGCCTACAAATCAATTGCGATCGGTAAGCCCGTGACCGTTTCGGGCTCAGGCGGCGTGTCGCTCGTCACCAATGATGGCGGCACCAGCGGCGAATTTTCCGTCAGCGGCAAAGGCCGCGTAACGTTCCAGACTCTTTCGGGCACCCTCACGATCAACGGCGCGGCCTATGCGCTGGTCCGCAACGTCACCGAACTCGCCGCTGCAATCGCCGCCAATCCCTCCGGCAATTTCGCCCTCGCGAAAAACTGCGACGCCAGCCGGGACGGAACCTATGCGACTCCGCCGGTGCCAACCGTGTTCAACGGAGCCTTCAACGGTCTCGGCAACACGATTTCCAATCTGACAATCAACGACCCGACCGAGAACGCCTATGTCGGAGTCTTCGCCGAGATCGTCAGCGGCGCAACGCTCGCCAACATTCGGCTCGCGAACGAAAATGTGACTGGCGGATCGGGCAGTTCGATCTCTGACTCAACGGAATTCATCGGCGGACTCGTCGGATACGCAAACGGCGGCACGTTCGCGGAAATCTTTGCAACCGGAGTCGTGACCGGTGGCGATTATGCCTCGGTCGGCGGTCTGGTCGGCATTGGCGGGGGCGCACTGAGGTCTTCCGGCACCGCGATGTCCGTCTCGAACGGCGGATTGGGCAACGCCGGCGGGCTTGTCGGCGGTACGGGGGGAGGACCCGTCGTGGATTCCTACGCCACAGGAAATGTGTCGGGGACCGGCTTTGTGGGGGGGCTTGTGGGATTCAATGCCTATTCGCCGATCATCCATTCGTATGCAGCCGGCCAGGTTACAAGCAACGATCAGGGCACTTATGTTGGCGGGCTCACCGGAATGAACGACGGGAGCGCGATCGACAGGTCATTTTCCACCGGCGCCGTCACCTGTCAGTTTGTTTGCGGCGGTCTTGTGGGAATAAACGGGGCGGGCGGCGCCACGTCCACGATCTCTCAGTCCTACGCAACGGGAAGCGTGTCCAGCAGCGAAGGCGCAGGCGGTCTCGTCGGCTACAATATGTTCGGTGCGGTCTCCGACTCTTACGCGATGGACGGAGTATCCGCGCAAACGTCCGGCGGACTCGTCGGTGAAAATGTGAACCAGGGTACATTTCCTGCGATCGCGCGGTCGTATGCGGCGGGAGCCGTCACCGGCACCGCGGGAACGACCGGCGGGCTGATCGGCTACGACGAATTCGCCAGCGGCATCAAACATGCATACTGGGACACGACGACAAGCGGTATCGCCAATCTCAGCCAGGGCGCCGGAAACGTCAGCAACGATCCGGGCATCAAGGGCCTGACCACCGCGCAATTCCAGTCCGGCCTGCCGAAGGGTTTCGGCGCGAAAATCTGGACTGAAAATCCCGACATCAACGGCGGCCTGCCCTACCTCACCGCCAACCCGCCGGTGAAGTAAGACAGGATCGCGGGTCCCTAGAAAATACCAACCCATAACCAAACCATGTCATTCCCGCTGGAGCGGGAATCCAGGGGCCCATGCACGGCGCCATCAACCGTTCAGTGTCTGATACAAATCCAGCCATTGAGGATTGGTCTTCTCGATCAGTTCGAGTTTCCAGCGCCTGTTCCATTTCTTGAGCCGCTTCTCGCGCCGGATCGCGAAGCCGCCGCTCGGCATCCCCCCACGTTGGGGGAGGAAACGTGGAGCCCTGCCCGCGCCTTCGTTTGATCCATCGGGGGCGCACTCGGGTTCATGAGAACTCATCGCGAATTTTTGGTGCCACGTGCATCTTGGCGATTCGCCTTCCTTCACCATTGTGTAGCACGCGGAGATCTGCGCACGCTGGTCCGCCCGGATTTTGACTTATGCAGGAATGACATGTTTGTTTAGTGCAAACTTGGGAGGGAACCGCCATGTCATTTCTCGACAGATATTCGCCGCAGCTTCTGAGCATTCTGCGCATCGTCGCCGGCCTGCTGCTTCTGGAACATGGAACGTCGAAGCTCCTGGGCTTTCCGCACAGCCCGATGTTCGATCACCTCGTTCCGATGCTCGTTGCCGCGGGAGTGATTGAACTCGTGGGCGGCGCCTTGGTCGTTCTGGGGCTGTTCAGCCGCATTGCGGCCTTTGTCGCCTCGGGAGAGATGGCCGTCGCCTACTGGATATACCACGTGCCGCACGGCGGGTTCTTCCCGGCGCTGAACGAGGGCGATGCCGCGATCCTCTTCTGCTTCGTGTTTTTGTACCTCGCCGCGGCGGGGCCCGGCCCTTGGGCAATCAACAGGAAGTGAGAACGATGAAACTCTACTACACGCCCGGAGCCTGCTCGCTCTCCCCGCACATCGTCGCAGAGGAAGCCGGCATTCCGCTTGAGCTCGAGAAAGTCGATCTCAAATCCCACAGGACCGAGAGCGGCGAGGACTACTACTCCGTCAATCCCAAGGGCTACGTGCCCACGCTGAAGCTCGACGACGGCACCACGCTGACGGAAGGCCCTGCGATTGTTCAGTATCTTGCCGATCGACGGCCCGCCAGCGGCCTCGCGCCAGCCAACGGCACCTTCGCGCGCTACAAGCTTCAGGAGTGGCTCACCTTCATCAATGGCGAGATTCATAAGGCTTTCGGACCGCTGTTCGGCTCGCCTACCGACGAGGTGAAGAAGGACTCCCTGGCGAAAATCGCCAAGCGCTTCGGCTATGTGGAGAAGGAACTCGCCGGCAGGCCGTTCATCACCGGCGACAATTTCACGATCGCCGACGCCTATTTCTTCGTGATGCTGACCTGGGCCCAGCATTTTCATATCGATCTCAAGCCCTTCTCGAACATCGCCGCCTATTTCACCCGCGTCGCCTCACGGCCTAAAGTTCACGCCGCGATGAAAGCCGAAGGTCTGGTGAAGTAGGACAGGCGGCAATTGTGTCTTCCAAGAATTGGCACGCGGAGCCGCGGAGGACGCGGAGAAAAGAAAGCGCACCACAGAGGCACAGAGGAAAAGGACCGCGCGCGAATGCGCGCAAAGATTTTCTTAGTGTCCTCTGTGTCTCTATGGTGAATCCTATTTCTCCGCGTCCTCCGCGCCTCCGCGTGAATCTTTCTTGCCGGTCGCGGTTGGATTGACCTGCCGCCGGAATGCGCTGTAGCGATCTTGGTCCAACCGGGTGAGCGATGGCGAACGACGCGACGAACGGGACCTGGCTCCTGGAGCCCATCGACGGAGCGCGCGACCACATTCGCGGTGACCGTGCGGCGCGCGATGCCGTCGAGGTCGTTCTGTACGGCGATTATCTGTGCCCGTTTTGCCGGCGCCTCAGGCCGGTGTTTCTCCAGTTGCGCGAAGTGCTGGGCGATTGCCTCGTCTATGTGTTCCGGCATTTTCCGAACGAGCAGGCGCATCCCGGTGCGAGCTTCATGTCGCGGGCGACGGAGGCCGCGGCGGAGCAGGGCCGGTTCTGGGACATGCATGACTGGATTTACGACAGCAATCCGGCGCCGACCGGGAAGGAAGCCGTCGAATTCATTCGTTCGCTGGGTCTCGACATGGATCGCTTCGAGCGCGACCTGCAGTCCGAAGAGATTCGCCTCCGCGTCGAAGAGGATGTGGCCGAGGGCAAATGCAATGGCGTCTCGGGGACACCGACCATCTTCATCGATGGGCTGCGTTACGATGGCGCCTGGGATTTCTACTCCATGCTCGAGGCGCTCGAGCAGCCGGTCGCCACGCGCATCGAACGCTCGGCGCGCGCCTTCGCCAGCCTGCCGGCTTCAGGAGGTATCGCGCTGCTTCTGGCGGCGGCCGTGGCGCTTGTTCTTGCGAATACCGCGCTCGCGCCCTTCTACGATCTCTTCATCAATGCGCCGTTCGGAATCGGTCCACCGGGCGGCATGCTGTCCCTGCGAGTTGCTGATTGGTGCTCCGAGGGGCTGCTTGCCGTTTTCTTTCTGCTTGTAGGTCTGGAGATCCGGCGCGAGCTGACCGCGGGCTCGCTCACGGATCTCCGGGCGGCCGCGCTTCCGGCAGTTGCCGCCGTGGGCGGCGTGGTGCTGCCGGCGGTAATCTATCTCCTTCTGAATCCCGGACCGACGGCGCCGGGCTGGGCGGTGCCCACTGCAACCGGCATCGCGTTCACGCTGGGAATCCTTGCGCTGTTTGGACAGCGCATTCCCCTCTCTTTGCGCGTGTTCATCGCTGCCTTCGCGGTCATCGACGATATTCTTTCGGTGCTCACGCTCGCAATCTTCTATCCGCACGGATTTCATTTCGCGTGGCTCGGCGCCGTCGCAGCGGCGCTCGCGATCCTTTATGCGCTCAATCGCTGGCGGGTGTATGCGGCGTGGCCCTATGTCGTTTCCACCATCGGACTCTGGATTTTCCTTCACCTCTCGGGAGTCCATGCCGCGCTCGCCGGCATCTTTCTGGCCGTCCTGCTGCCCACGCGACCCACGCCTGACGCGGGGCCTTTGCTCGCGCAGGCGGCTACCGCACTCGCCACGCTCGAACACGCGCAGACGGCGGTGTCAAAGGCGGGTTCGAAGAAACCCGGGTTCGATATTGAGGCCGTGTGGGACTGGGCGGGCCGCAATCTCCTGGCCGTCAGTGACCGTTTGCTCTCGCCTGCCGAGCGCATCGAACAATCGGTTGCTCCCTGGACCGCCTATCTCGCTTTGCCGCTTTTCGCCTTCTCGACATCCGGCGTCAGTCTCAGTCTGGATATGTCGTCTCCGGACACCGCACGAGTTCTCGCGGGTGTCGTGCTGGGGTTGCTGGCCGGCAAACCCGCGGGCGTTTGTCTGGCGTCGTTTCTGGCGGTCAAGTCGCGCATCGCCATCGCGCCGAAGGGCATCGATCTGCGCAACTTTGTCGGCGCCGCGTGTCTCTGCGGGGTCGGCGATACGCTTTCCTTCCTGATGGCGGACCAGGCATTCCCGCACGGTCCGGACGCCGCCACGGCAAAGATCGGCGTGCTCGCCGGCTCGGTCCTTGCCGCCGGCCTTGGTGCTCTGATACTCGCCACGAAAACGGATGCGACGGTCGCGACGAAGAAGATTCAAATTGACCCGCGATAACGTTTCCTCCCCCGCGTTGGGGAAGGAAAACAGAGCGCCGATCAAATTTCGTTTGAGACGGTAATACGGCGAGAACTGGCGCGATGCTGAGGTCCTTGGCGGAGATTTCTACTCTCTGAGCCTGAAAACAACGCCGTAGCCGTGCGCGCCGCCCTGTGGTGTCGTTCCATAGAGGCGCTCTTTTTTGTCGGCAATCGGCCCGGCCTCGGGATTGGTCCCGTCTGCACCATTGAAGGAATGCAGCACGCCGATCGTTCCATCCGGGGCAAGCCTGAAGACGGCGCCGTCTCCGTCGGCTTCGCTGAGCGGAGTTGTTCCGTAGAGATTGGCGGCTGCATCAATGACAAGCGCGCATGACGGGTCGGCCCCTTCCCTGCCGCCGGTGAAGGAATAGAGCACGCTCTCGGTACCGTCCGACGCAATCTTGAACACCGTACCGCTGTTGCTCGCGCCCCCTATGGATGTTGTGCCGTAGAGATTACCGTTGGCATCCAGTGTCAAAGCGCCGCCGGGATAGGCGCCATCGCTGCCGCCGGCGAAAGAATGAAGCACAATCTCGCTGCCGTCCGGCGCGATTTCGAACACTGTGCCGTCGCCATCCAGACCGCCGAAATGGGTCGTGCCGTAGAGATTGCCGACGCCGTCCATGATCAGACCGGCAAGCGGCAACCCGCCATCGTTACCGCCGGAGAAGGAATGGAGTACGGACTCCTCACCATCTTTGGCGAGCTTGAACACCACCCCGGCGTTGTTCGTGCCGCCAAATTCCGTTGTTCCGTAAAAATTCTCCGCTTTCCTGACCAGACCGGCGACTGGACTCGCGCCATCCGCGCCACTGAAGGAATAGAGAATGTTTTCCGTTCCATCTGGCGCGAGCTTGAAGACGGTTCCTCCATGGTTGGTTCCACCTTCCTCGGTCGTGCCGTAAAGATTGCCGGCTTTATCGATTATCAGGCTGGCGGTTGGGTACACGCCGTCAACTCCGCTGCCAAAGGAATGAAGCACGGATTCGACACCCATCGGCGTGAGCTTGAACACTGTGCCGACGTCGTCGAACCCACCGCTTTGCGTGGTGCCGTAAAGGTTTCCTGCCTTGTCTCGCAGGACGCTTGCCATCGGATATGCGCCGTCGCTTCCGCCAGCGAAGGAGTATAGGACGTCAAAACCACTCGCTTGTGCGCCGAATGGCGCGATCAGGACCGCCGCCAGCGTCACGACAAGCACGGACCCGACTCGCGCGCCGGTCGCACGCCATGTCCTTGTCATGGCTTCAGCGAATTCGAGACGAAGATGTAGCCGAGGCCGGTGGTGAGAAAATTCACGCCGAGCAGAATGCCCAGCACGATCACCGAGATCGCGGGCCACGCCGCCGCGATGAGGACTGCCATCACGGCGCTTGCAATACCCGAGATCAGCATGCCCACCCAACCGGCGTGTGGACGTGTTTCAAACGCGAAGAAGATCTCGAACGCGCCCTGGAACATGAAGAGCACGCCCACCATCAGCGTCAGCGCGACCGCGCCGGCAAGCGGGCTGAAGAGCAGGAACACCCCCCCGGCGATCGAGAGCAGCCCGAGCAGCAGCGCGCCGAAGAACGGTCCCGTGCCGTGTATCGAGAACGAGCCGGCAAAAGTGAATCCGCCCGAGATCAGCAACACCCAGCCGACGAGAAGGGCCGCAACCAGAGTGGAAAACATGGGGAAGACAATGGCAGCGACGCCCAAGACGACCATCGCCAGGCCGAGCCAGAAGATCCCGCGCGAAGATGCGCGCAACCGCCCATGAAACAGGCTGTCGCCCAAAGCTGCATTGCTCATTGCTGGCTCCCCCTGAACCGGCGGGTCCCAAATGGATCGCCATCGCGCAGGGCAGCTTAGGCGTGGCGGCTCTTAACCGCAATCGAAGCGGTTTGGCGCGTTCTCCAGCGCGTCGCGCCGAATAAGGTTGCTGGTCTCGACGGCATCCAAAATCCTCGTCATGGCCGGGCCATTGTCCCGGCCATCCGTGAATACCGCGTCAAAAAAACGATGCCGCCATGCGAGCCGAACGGAGGTTGCAGGTCGCGCCGATGTGCCCTGTTCCCTGTTCTTCGTCATGTAAATTGCGATGCAAGCGTCCCGGAAACCACGGCTGGCACTGTGTTCATGGATGGCCGGGACAGTTTACACAGCCAAAGGTTCACGCGGAGACGCGGAAAGAAGAATTCACATGGCCTTCTCCGCGCCTCCGCGTGCCCATTCCTGGGTAAAGCAGTCTGCGCTCTGCGCGTGGTTTCCAGCTTCCCCTATCAAATGCGAACCCGATCGCGCGGACGAGTCACTATTTTGGCGTCGACCCCGTAAACGCCGTCTTCGCTTTGCCCGAAATGCTCTCTCGCGCGTTTGCTATTCGAGCGCGGGCGGAGATCACACATGTTGGATAATCTATCATTTGCGAGCGCGGGCGGAGATCACACATGTTGGATAATCTATCATTTGNNATGTTGGATAATCTATCATTTGGCAAGCGCATCACATTCGGACTGATTTTTGGAATCATGTTCTGGGGTGGGGTCGCGCTATCGAGCGCTTATCACTTGTGAAACCAGGCTGAAGCGAACCTGTTTCGCGCCCGCCACGGCGCATTCTTCTTTCAATCAATTCCGAAGCCTTCACGCGGGGGCAATTGCGGTCTTAGGCTCGGGACCGTACGCGTTTGGGCCTGCCGTGCCCGGCTGCGCCCAGAGCCAGGCGAACGCAATCGCTGCAACCAGCCAGATGAGACAGGCCAGCATGAAGATGGAATAGAGCGAGACCGATATTCCGTTCGGCCCGTAAGCTTCCGCAAGCGAAACCAGTTCCAGAATTGCGGTGGGTATCGAATAGGTCCAAATGAGCATGCCGTTCCTGCCGGTGTCCTGCAGCCGCCTCGAGCCGAGGCCGACGATCGGGAGCAGCAGAGCCAGGCCGATAACCGGCGTAAGGAGTCTGCGGCGAATGATCTCCGNNGATGACGGCACACGCAAGCACGAAGCCCCAGAATTCCTGCCGCGAAACGCGGCCCTTCATGTCGAAATAGTGCTGCGCGAGATTGCGCCGGAAGGTTTCGACGATTGTACGCGGGTTCATGAGAGAACCTTTGCCGTAAAATGCTGCGGGGAACAAATATTTTCCCGCGCCAGCTGCGAACGGCGTGCGTGAGCAATGTACGGCCATCCAAGGGAATTTGGTATGAGGGTCAGGCCGTGTCGCCCAGCACGCGCTCGAGACTGTCGAGGATCATCGTCCAGCCCTTCACGTTCGGCTCGGCGTAGTCGGGCCGCACGCCGTCCTGGGCGAGCGTGAGCTCGCAACCCGGCCCCACGCGGACGATTTCGATGGCGACCCGCGTGAATTCGGGGGACAGCCTGGGGACTCCGAAGGTGAATACGAGGCGGCGGGGCCGATCGATCTCGACATATTCGCCGACATGCTCGAATTCCTCCCCGTCGCGGCGGACGATCGTGAATTTTCCTCCCGGGCGCGGATCGATCTCCACGCGGGTCATCTGACCCGTCGGCGTCGCGAACAGCCATTTTCCAGCCGTCTTCGGATCGAGCCACGCATCGAAGACCCGTTCCGCCGACGCCGAATAGCGATCCGTGACCCGCACGGTGACCTTGGATTCTGTGGACACCATTTTTCCCTTTCCTGTTGTTTGCCGCCAAGAGTGGGCACGCGGAG
>PKWC01000200.1 GCA_003131925.1 Alphaproteobacteria bacterium
TTGCCAATAGCCTGCAAATCATTTCGAGCATCATCCTTATGAAGGCGCGGGCCGTGAAATCGGAGGAAACGCGCCTTCATCTGCAAGACGCCCACTCGCGGGTTCTGTCGGTTGTTGCCGTGCAGCAGCAGCTTTATGCGGCCAGAGCGAGCGGATCTGTCGAAGTTACGGCGTACCTCTCAAGATTGTGCGAGAGTCTCGCGTCCTCGATGATTGGCGACATTCGGCCGATCTCGCTGAAAGTGGTTGGCGACGCGGGCAGCGCTCCGCCTCGTCAGGCCGAGAGCATCGGCCTGATCGTGACGGAACTCGTCATGAACGCGTTGAAGCATGCGTTCCCTCGCGACGGCGCCGAGGGGCAAATCACCGTCTCTTACGAGACAGCCGGAACGAACTGGAAGCTCTCGGTTTCCGATAACGGGATCGGCAAGCCGGACGGAGCGTTCGCCCACGGAAAATCCGGATTGGGAACGGGCATCGTCAACGCGCTTTCGCATCAGATGGGCGCCCAGGTTGAAACGCTATCCGGCATTGACGGCACGACCGTATCGATCACTCACGCGACGTTCTCGACGAAGGCAATTCGCGCCGCGTAATTGGCAGCACAACGCTCGCGGCAGCGTCACCGAAGCAGCCTCTCGTTGACCGTTTGTTGTGAGAAGGGCTCCCCGCATCGAGCGGGGAGCCCTTTCTTCAGTTTAACGTCCTGTAACCTGTCAGTTCAGTTGTGCGGCCCGTCGGGGCGATCCCGGCGCGCATCATCTTTCGTTGCCGCGTCGGGTTTGTCCTGGCGATCCTGCCGCATGTCTCCGCGATCCTGCCGCATATCACCGCGGTCGGACTTCAGGTCGGGACGGTCGCCGCGCACCATGCCTCTGTCGGCAGGAAAGCGCGCATTGATGCGATCCGCGTCGTTGAATCCGTCGTATCGGCCGCCTCTGTAGTAGCCTCCGTTGCTGAAGGTCAGCGAACCCGGAATCGGACGGCCACCCCATTCATTGCGATGCCAGCTGCCATCCACGAAGAATACGCGCTCGCCATGCTCCATCCGCCAGCGATACGGCCCATGGTACCAGGCGCCGCCAAAGTAGATGGGATCATAGTACATTCCCCCGTCGTAAGGGTCATAACCCGGGCCCGGGGCATAGACGACGCCGGGCACGCCGACGCCAATGGCCACGCCGGGCACGCCAACGGACACACTGACGCCCGCCGAGGCGACCGTCGGGACCATGACCGCTGCACCGGCAAGTGCTGCCGCCGCGAGCGTTGATTTGAAAATCGTTTTCATTTGCAACTTCCTGATTTTGAGGAGCCATCCCGACAGCAGCATGCCGTCTGATGCCCCTTGGGCCGTATGCAAGGTGTTTCTTGCGAGAGAGCAGCGGGCAGATACACACAAGGCGAATCACGCGCTGCGAATAAACACGCGGGAATTGACTTCACCGCTGTAGATGAAACGTGCAAGTTTCTGCTCGGTTCCCAAAAACCGCGGGCGGCCGCGTCACGGTTCCCCGCGAAGCCTTCACCGCCGTTTTCAGGATGAGCAACCGGAAATACGGCACGCTCAAATATCGGCGTGCTCATCGAACGGGACAATCCCCATTGGAACGACCTGTACACGGCGCTCGTTTGCTGACGCTGTATTCATGGATGGCGGGACAGTTTACACGCCGGCCGCGCTCTCGCGCGGACCGAGGTGGCCCGGCTATGATGAAATGATAGGAAGCAACGGTCCACGTGGACCGTGTTGCGGTGTTTGGCGCAATTCGCTCGCTTGTTTATGGCGGTTTCGCGCTTTAGGCGCTTGGGCACGGCGCGCGCAGCCCATCAGTTCACGCACCAAACGTCTGAGGGGAACCATTCAGCGCACGTTGGGGCGCTGAATGGTTGCTTTACGGGTTGCCTGGGAATGACAATTCAGTGTGACGGTTCAATCCAATCGGAACGCGCTTTAGTAGTCCATCCCGCCCATTCCGCCCGCGGGCATGCCGGACGGCGCGTCCGTCTTCGGCCGTTCCGCGACCATGGCTTCTGTCGTGATCAGGAGCGCCGCGATGGAAGCTGCGTTCTGAAGCGCTGTGCGCACGACCTTGGTCGGATCGACGATGCCCGATTCGACAAGGTCGACATACTTCTCGGTCTGCGCATCGAAGCCGTAGGTGTTCGACTTCTGCTCGAGCAGCTTGCCCACGACGATCGAGGCTTCGACGCCGCAATTCTCGGCAATCTGACGAACCGGGGATTGTATGGCCTTGCGCACGATGGCGATGCCGGCGTTCTGGTCTTCATTGTCGCCGAGCAACCCGCTGAGCGCCCTGGTAGCGTAGAGGAGTGCCGCGCCGCCGCCGGGGAGAATGCCTTCCTCCACCGCCGCCTTGGTCGCGTTGAGCGCGTCATCGACGCGATCCTTCTTGTCCTTCACTTCGACCTCTGTCGCGCCGCCGACACGGATCACCGCGACGCCGCCCGCGAGTTTCGCCAGACGCTCCTGCAACTTCTCTTTGTCGTAGTCGGAAGTCGTCTCTTCGATCTGCTGCTTGAGCTGACCGACGCGTGCCTGGATGTCCACTTTCTTGCCGGAACCATCGATAATGGTCGTGTCGTCCTTGGTGATGCGCACCTTCTTGGCGGTGCCCAGCATGTTGAGCTTCACGTTCTCGAGCTTGATGCCGAGGTCTTCGCTGATGACCTGGCCGCCGGTGAGGACCGCGATGTCCTCCAGCATGGCCTTTCTGCGGTCGCCGAAGCCGGGGGCTTTTACGGCCGCAATCTTGAGGCCGCCGCGCAGCTTGTTGACGACAAGCGTCGCGAGTACTTCGCCGTCGACGTCCTCGGCCACGATGACGAGTGGGCGGCCGGCCTGCATCACGGATTCAAGGAGCGGCAGGATCGTCTGCAGCGAGGAGAGCTTCTTCTCGTGAATGAGGATGTAGGGCTCCTCGAGCTCGGCCACCATCTTGTCCGCGTTGGTGATGAAATAGGGCGAGATATAGCCGCGGTCGAACTGCATGCCCTCGACGACTTCCATCTCCGTGTCGAAGCTCTTGGCCTCTTCAATGGTGATCACGCCTTCATTGCCGACCTTGGCCATTGCCTCGGCGATCATCTTGCCGATGGTTTTGTCGCCATTCGCGGAGATCGTGCCGACCTGGCGGATTTCGTCGTTGGACTTGACCTTCTTCGATCGCTTCTTGAGATCGGCGACAACGGCCTCGACCGCCTTCTCGACGCCGCGCTTCAGGTCCATCGGATTCATGCCCGCCGCAACGGATTTGGAACCTTCGCGGACGATTGCGTGCGCCAGCACGGTTGCCGTGGTGGTGCCGTCGCCGGCCGCGTCGTTGGTCTTCGNNCGCCCATGTTCTCGAACTTGTCATGAAGCTCGATCTCCTTGGCGACGGTCACACCGTCCTTGGTGGAGCGTGGAGCGCCATAGCTCTTGTCGATCACGACATTGCGGCCCTTGGGACCCAGCGTGACCTTCACCGCTTCGGTGAGAATCTCGACGCCGCGGAGCATTTTCTCGCGCGCATCGGTTCCAAATTTGACGTCTTTGGCTGACATGTCGGATGTCTCCTGAATGAATTTTTCGGGGATATGGGTGGAACAGGTTTGCGGCTACGCCGCCTTCTTGAACGGCTTCGCGGTTCGACCGTCGAGCACGCCCATGATGTCCGATTCCTTCATGACCATGAGTTCCTCGCCGCCGATCTTGACCTCGCTGCCCGACCATTTACCGAACAGCACGAAGTCACCCGTCTTCACTTCGGGGACGATGCGCTTGCCATGCTCGTCGCGGGCGCCGGGGCCCACCGAGATGACTTCGCCTTCCTGCGGTTTCTCCTGAACCGTATCGGGAATGATGATGCCGCCGGAGGTTTTCTGCTCCTCGGCGAGTCGGCGAACGACCACGCGGTCGCCCAATGGACGGAATTTCATGGAATCTCCCTTCAGGATTGACGGATGCGCCGGGGCCCGTTTCAGATCCCCAGAAATGGCACTTGCGGATACGGAGTGCCAAGGCGCTCACTAGCAAGTGGAGACTCCGGGCCCGGGATTCAAGTGCTGCGGTTGATAATTCCGGCGCAGATCCGGGATAAGAATCCGCGATGGACAGCGTTCTCGACCACCTCCACAAGCTATCGTTCGATCTCCGCTATTCGCGTACCGTCACGGGCGGAGCGCGTCCCTACTCGCGCACTGGATCATCAGGCAATGGTGGCAGCCTGCTCGTCGGTCCCAACGGAAGCTTTCAGGTTGCGGACGGTTACAAGGTGCTCGTGTTTATCGAGGACTTTGGTGGGGATGCCCGCGTCGCCTTGCTTCCCTGACCGGGCCGCAACCTCCGGCGCTGAAATCGTCGGGTTCTGTGGAACTAAAACGGAACGAGCGCTTTGACTCTCTAGCCCCCAAACGGCGGAAAAGGATCTTCCAAAAATGATGAAGTACATTCTGCCGGCGGCCGTACTCGCGGCTTGCGTCGGCTCTGCCATTGCGTTTGCACAACCTGATACGGAAAAAACAACCACGATGGATTCTTCGCCGTCCGGCGACACGCAGACGACGACCAGCACGACGAAAACGAGCGATGGCTACGCGCAATACCGCCGTACCATCACATCGACCAAGCACTTCGACGACGGCAAGTTTGTGGCGCCGACCGGCTATACATATTCCCGTTACGAGCTGGGCGCCCGCATGCCCGCAGTGCTGCTCGATGACGACGGTCTGGTGCTGACCGGATATTCGAACTATGCGCTACAGGCGCCGCCGCACGGCCTCACCTGGATTCGCGTAGGCGATGACGCCATGCTGGTGGATCGCAAAACCGGCGAAGTCGTTGAAACCGACTACGATCTGTTCAAGAGCTAAGCCATACTGTTTCACGGCGAAATGAGCGCGGCGCCCGATGAAAACGGGCGCTTTTTTTTTTGCGAGATCGCCAAGCCTTACTGCAATCAAACAGGCGTGATTCGTGACAGGTCTTGCAGACTCATCGGCGTCCTTCCGAGCGCATTTAGAACAGCAGATCTACGCCCCGGCGCATCGACTCTAGAAAATGCGTTCTATCGCTGTCTGCGCGTCGCTTTGAATTTGCCTGAGGTGAATTTCGCTCCGGAAACTCTCTGCATAAATCTTGTAGACATCCTCGGTGCCCGAGGGCCGCGCCGCAAACCATCCGTTACGCGCGACCACCTTGATCCCGCCAATCGGCTGATCGTTGCCCGGTGCCCTGGTCAATTTTGCTTCGATGGGCTCGCCCGCGAGTTCCTTTGCAGCAAACTGCTCCGCATCGAGTTTTGAGAGTTTGTCTTTCTGTTCTTTGGAAGCCGGAGCGTCAACGCGCTGATAAAAGGATTTTCCAAGATCGGCGGTGACGCTGTCGTACAGCCTGCTCGGGTCCATGCCGGTACGCGCGGTGATCTCAGCCGCGAGCAATCCCGGAATGAGTCCGTCCTTGTCGGTCGTCCACACCGATCCGTCGCGACGGAGAAATGACGCGCCGGCGCTCTCCTCGCCGCCGAATGCCAGCGATCCGTCGATCAGACCGCTGGTGAACCACTTGAAGCCGACCGGCACTTCGATAAGTCTGCGATTCAGCTTTGCCGCCACACGGTCGATCATGCCGCTGGAAACAACAGTTTTTCCAACTGCGCTGCTGTCGCGCCAGTCGGGACGGTTGGAACACAGGTACGCAATTGCAGCGGCGAGATAGCAATTCGGGTTCATAAGGCCACCCGTGGGGGTGACAATTCCGTGACGGTCGGCATCCGTATCGTTTGCAAAGGCGATGTCGAACCTGTCGCGCATTCCGACCAGGCGGGTCATCGCATAGGGCGATGAACAGTCCATCCGGATCTTGCCGTCCCAATCGACCGTCATGAAGCGGAAGGTGGGATCGACAGACTCGTTCACGACTGTCGCCGCGATCCTGTACCGCTCGACGATTGGCTGCCAGTAGTGGACCGCCGCGCCACCAAGCGGATCGATGCCGATACGCACGCCGGCCGACCGGATCGAATCCATATCGACGACATTGGCGAGATCGGCGACGTAAGGCCCGACATAGTCGTGTTCGTGGATGTGCGCCGATTTGCGCGCGCGCTCATAGGGAATGCGCGTCACGCCGCCGAGCTTCTCTGCGAGAAGATCGTTCGCACATCTTTCGATCCATCCTGTGACATCGATATCGGCCGGTCCGCCATTCGCCGGATTATATTTGAAGCCGCCCTCGTCGGGAGGATTGTGGGACGGGCTGATGACGATGCCATCGGCGAGCCCCATCTCGCGTCCACGATTGTAGGTAAGGATTGCGTGGCTGATCACCGGCGTTGGCGTGAATCCGCCCTGCTGGTCGATCATCGTCTGCACGCCGTTGGCGGCGAGTACTTCGAGGGCGCTGGCAAAGGCGGGCTGCGACAGCGCATGCGTATCCATGCCGAGAAATAGGGGCCCGCTGATTCCGGCATGACGACGATAGAGGCAGACGGCCTGCGTGATCGCAAGGATGTGCGCTTCGTTGAAGGCGGATGCGAAGGCCGAGCCGCGGTGCCCCGACGTTCCGAAAGAAACCCGTTGGCCGAGAATGTCGGGATCGGGTGCAAGAACGAAGTAGGCCGTCACGAGCCGCGGAACATCGACGAGCAGCGACGGCGGCGCCGGCTGACCGGCAAGAGGGCTGATCTTTTCTTCCATGCCGACCCTATCCCAGAATCACCTGCACCGTGTGGACGGCGCCGTCATCCAGCAGGGGAATAAGCAGTCTTTTGCTTCCGGTCAGAATTTCACCGTCAAGTTTTGTCGCCAGGATGCCGCGACACACGCCGAGCGGATTCTCGACCGTAATCTGGTAACGCGCGGATCGGTGACGATACACAATCTCGAAGCCGGGCCACGAGCGCGGGATGCAGGGATCGATCGCCAAGTTTTCGCCCTGCACGCGTAACCCCAACAGCCATTCCAGGGCGACGCGGTACATCCATCCTGCCGAGCCCGTGTACCATGTCCAGCCGCCGCGCCCGACATGTGGCGGCACGGAATAGACGTCAGCGCAGACCACATAGGGCTCGACCCTGTAGCGGTGAACGCCAGCTGCGTCGCCGGCGTGGTGAATGGGATTGAGCATCGACAGCAATTCGCCGGCCTTGTCTCCATCACCCTGCATCGCGAATGCCATCGCGGCCCATGTCGCGCCGTGGGTGTATTGTCCGCCATTCTCGCGAATACCCGGCGGATAGCCCTTGATGTAGCCGGGGTCTTCCGCGGGATGGTCGAATGGGGGGGTAAACAGCAGCGACAATTTTTCGTCGCGGCGCACGAGGTATTTGTCGACGGCCGCCATCGCCCGGGACGCGCGCATCGGCTCCGCGGCGCGCGAGATCACCGACCAGGACTGAGCGATGGAGTCGATGCGGCATTCGTTGTTGGAAACGGACCCGAGCGGCGAGCCGTCGTCGAAGAAGGCCCGGCGGTACCAGTCGCCGTCCCAGGCCTCGCGCTCAAGCGACGCTTTCAGGTCCGTGGCATGTTGGCGCCACTCCTGCGCGTGCTCTGTATTCCCGCGACGTTCTGCCAGGTTCGAGAATGCTGCGATCGCGGAATGGAGGAACCAGCCGAGCCAGACACTTTCGCCTTTCCCGCCCGCGCCGACCATGTCCATGCCGTCGTTCCAGTCGCCGGTACCCATAAGCGGCAGGCCGTGCGCGCCGGTCCTGAGACTCCGGTCAAGCGCGAGCGCGCAATGGTCGAACAGGCTCGCGCGGTTTTCGGAGATCTTCGGCAGGGAGTAGTCGTCATGCGCGCTCTCGCGTAGCGCAGGGCCCTCGATAAACGGCACCATCTCATCCAACACGGCGCCGTCGCCCGTCACTTGCACATAGTGGGCGACGACATAGGCGAGCCAGCCGCAATCGTCGGAGACGCGCGTGCGGGTGCCACGCCCCGTCTCCGGCAGCCACCAATGCTGGACGTCTCCTTCCACGAACTGGCGCGCGGCCGCTCGCAGCAGATGGGCGCGTGCGATTTCCGGCCGGGACAGGCAAAGTGCCATCACATCCTGCAACTGGTCCCGGAAGCCGTAGGCTCCGCTCGCCTGATAGAATCCGGCGCGCGCCCAGACACGGCATGCGAGCGTTTGATAGGGAAGCCAGCAGTTCAGAAGTATATCGAGCGCACGATCCGGCGTCTTGACTTGCACCGCACCCAATGTCTCGTCCCATTGTCGCGTAACGTCGTTGAACACCGCATCGAGATTGGCGCTGCGGTATTTGGCGATCAATGCCTGCGCTTCGGTCCTGTTCGCCGTTTGCCCCAGAAAGAAGACGATCTCCGTTTTGCCCGCGGCGCCGAGGCGCACAAGCGTTTGCAGCGCGCCGCACGGATCGAGCCCCGAACCGACGCGATTGGAAAGATTCGCACCGGGAGTCAAGGCGAGAGGCCGGTCCAACGTGCCGTCGCGGCCGAGAAACTCGGTACGGTCGCAGGTCCAGGAGTTTTGACGTCCTTTGAGATCTGCGAACGCCACGCGTTCGCCAAACTGTTCGTTCCAGGGGTTCTGCGCGAAGATTGCTCCCGTTGCTGAATCGATTTCGGTCGTGATGAAGGGGGCGCATGCGCTGCGGTTGGCGCCCAGAACCCATTCGACATAGGCCGTGATTGAAAGGCGGCGCTCGCGCATGGACTGGTTGGTGATCTTCAGGCGGGTGATCTTGATCGGATCGTCGAGCGGCACAAATTGCGTCAATTCCAGAGCGATGCCACGCGAAACATGCTCGAATTTGCTGTAACCTTGGCCGTGCCGCACCGAATACGGCGCCGTCTTCTCGTGAATTGGCAGCGCCGTCGGTCCCCAGACCTCGCCTGAATCCTCGTCGCGCACATAGATGACTTCGCCGGGCGCGTCGCCAACGGGATCGTTGGACCAGGGAGTGAGCTGGTTTTGCTGGCTGTTCACTGCCCAAGTGAATCCGCTGCCGTCGGTCGAGACCTGAAAGCCGAACGACGAATTGGCAATTACATTGATCCACGGCGCCGGCGTGCGCTCCGAGCCAGCAAGGATCGTCAGATATTCTCGTCCCCCATCGGTGAAGCCGCCAATCCCGTTGAAGAATTCCATCTCCGGCCGGGGCAATGGCGTTTCGGTCGCCTGTGCGGATACCGCCAGCCGTGGCGGCGGCGCGATGCCCGGCTTCATTTCGCGGGCGCGGTTGACCTGCTCGTCCAATGAACCGCGGCTGCCCTGGAGCACTACGCGGGCGCTGGAAAACAGCAGGTCGCGAACCTCCGCCGGGATCAGATCGGCGCGCAGCACAAATACCGCGCCATGCGTGTCGGAACTCGCAAGCCGCGGCATGGATTGATTCATCCGAACCAGCGTGTCGAGATCAGTCTGCAGATCCTGGACATAGGATGCCGCGCGCTCGTTCAGGATCACGAGATCGACGGCAAGCTGTTTCAGCCGCCAATATTCATGGGCGCGCAGTAGCTGACGGACAAGCTCGAGCTCATCGTTTTCCTCGATGCGGACAAGGACGATCGGAAGATCGCCGGAGAGTCCCTGCGACCAGAGCGTGGAGGCTTTGCGCGCACCGCGCTTGAGAACGTCCGGCGGCGGTCTGAGCGTGGGGTCGCAATAGAGCACATGATTGGCGAGGCGCTGAAAGAGGTGAGCTTCGTCCGTGCCGATGCCGAGATGGAGCAACTGCATCTGCGCCTGGGTCCATGCGAGCGTGGTGGCGCGCCGGAACGCTGTCGCGTCATGATGCTTGTCCGCAAGGTCGATCACTTCGTCGCGCGAGGCGGCGGCCACCGTCCAGAATGAGACGCGCGCCGTCCCGCCGCGCGGGATCTTGACGCGCCGCCGGAGGCTGAAAATCGGATCGAGCACCGTGCCTGCCGTATTGGAAAGCGGCCAGCCCTCGGAGATGGCGGCAGAATTCTGTATCGTCTGTCCCCGGCCGAGGAAGCGCGCGCGATCGGTTTCGAACTGAACATCGCCTGCGCTCTCGCCCTCGACGACGGAAAGATGGGCCGCCCACACTTTCGGATCGCCGGCCGAGCGCTGGCGCCGCGTTGCCAGTATCGCACCCAGACCGCTCTCGAACTCCGTTTCCACGAACAGCTTGGAGAAGGCAGGATGTGCGGTATCGTCTGCCTGACGCGCCAATGCTACTTCGGCGTAGGAGGTAAGATCGATTTCGCGTGCGCGGATTCCGTGATTGGTGATCGACACGCGGCGAACTTCGGCATCTTCCTCCGGCGAAATTGCAACTTCCAGCATAGTCGATATTGTTCCGTCGCTTCGGAGAATCTCGGCGCGGTCTTCGTAGAACGTGACTTCGTAGCTATTGGGTTCCGCAAGGCTCGGCTGGTATCCAGCGGACCAGGTTTCACCGCTGCGCACGTCGCGCAAAAAGATATACGCACCCCAACCGTCACAAGTAACGTCTTCGCGCCAACGCGTGATTGCAATGTCGCGCCAGCGGCTGTATCCGGATCCTGCTGCCGTCACCATCGCCGAATAGCGTCCGTTCGACAGCAGATGTGTGCGCGGCACACGCGAGTGTGCGGAATCATAGCGGCGCTGAACCTCTGGAATGAGGCTGGCGATCTGCGTAACGGCGGTTGCCTTTTCGGGGGCCGGTCGCGCCATGGCGATGTCGCGCGGCATGCGTTCCTGCAGCAACAGCTCCGTGGCTTGAACGATGGGTTCGGCATGAAATCGCGACCTCATGCGCCCGTCGTGAAGCGCATTCGCGATGCCGACGATTGTCATCGCCTGGTGGTGCGCCATGTAGGCGCGGACGAGGGCAAATTTGGCGCCTTCGGGAAGCCGGGCACGCGTGTAGTCGATGGCTTCGTACCAACCGTAGAGGCCGCGCGCGCCGATACCCGCCATGCGGTTGTAGTTTTTTGCCGCGGCCGCGGGATCGATCATGGACGCGAGCCCGCTGGCATACGGCGCAATGACCGTGCTTTCGCCGAGGCCCCGCTTGTACCCAAGGTCCGGCACGCCGAAGCTGGAATATTGATAGGTCTGCTCCATGTCCCGCGCGTAGTATTCCGATTCCGATATGCCCCACGGCACGCCGAGTTCCTCGCCGTATTTCTCCTGGCGCCACACGGCGAGCCGGGTGGACTGTTCCAGAAGGCTTCCTGATGGCGCGCGCATCACCAGCGACGGCATCAGATATTCGAACATCGATCCGGACCACGAAATCAGTCCGGAACCGCCATCGATCGGCGTCAGGGTGCGGCCCAGAGCAAACCAGTGTTTGGCGGGAATATCGCCTTTGGCGATCGCAAAGAAACTCGCGAGACGGGCTTCCGACGCAAGCAGATCATAGAAGTTGGAATCGAGAGAGCCATCGTTGTCGCGATAGCCGATGGAAAGAAGCTGGCGGTCGGAATCGAACAGAAAACCGAATTCCATCGCCATCGCCATCGTCTTGGCGGCATCGGCCAAAGCCGCGAGCCGCTTGGCAGCAGGTTGTGCGGCGCCTGCGGAAATTCCCGATGCGAACGTCAGCGGCGCAGCTTCGTTGTCTCGCTGCTCGGCGATCGGGCCTCCCAACGGCGCCAGCAGATCGAAATCGTTCTGATGCGTCAGAACCGTCGCACGCACAGTGGCCGCCCAAATGACGAGTTCAGACTCTGCTTCATATCCGCGCTCGTTCGACAAGGATTGCGCCGATGATAGAATTACATCCGCCTTTTGCAGCAATTCGGAGAGATGCCGTGCTATTACGCCGGGTGTCGTTGGCGGATCCTTGAGGCCTGTCGCGAATGCATCGATGGCGTCTGTCAAACCGCTGGAGGCTGCGCTTACCGCGCGTGGACCATTGGCCCTGGGATGCGCCGTTTCCCGAACCAGCGCCAGAGCATCTTCAAGACCTGAAACCCAATTCGCGCCACCAATCGGCCCATCCATGAGATCATGGCAGGCGTTGCTAAGTGCAATCAGGTGACCGGCAAGGTTTCCGCTGTCCACCGAAGAAATGTATTTCGGCTCCAGCGCATGAAGGTCGCTTGAATCGTACCAGTTGTAGAAATGGCCGCGATGGCGCTCCATCTTGCCCAGTGTCGCGAACGTCGCTTCGAGCCGCTCCAACGCATCGAGCGTTCCCAGCCAGCCGAAATCGTGCGCCGCAACAACCGACAGAAGATAGAGGCCGATATTGGTTGGCGACGTACGGTGGGCGACGGCTGGTTTGGGATCTTCCTGGAAATTGTCGGGCGGAAGCATATTGTCTTCGGCGGTTACGAACGTTTCGAAGAACCGCCAGGTGCGCCTGCCAATAAGCCGCAACGACCGCGCGTCTGAAGGGCCAATGTCCAGATGGCCGGCAGCGCGCGGTGGCTCGCTCGCCCACCGCGCGATGACGGGCGACAACACCCACAACCCTGCGAAAGGCGATGCAATCGTCCAGGCATCCTTGCCGAAATAATATAGCGCTGCCCCGACAAGGGCGGCGAACAGGATGCTGGCCACGATCTGTGTAACGAGCCTGCGACGATCGAAGCGAATCTCGTCGTTGAGCTGCGCAGCCGTGGTCCACTCGAGCAGCCGGCGGCGATGGATGAACACGCGAAACAGCGTGCGCACCACGGCATCGACCATCACCCACGCCTGATGCGCCAGGAACGTGATCAGAAACGCGCTCTGCAGCAAGCCGAGCGCAAAGTCGCTACGCATCGCGCGAAGATGATTGCGCAGCGTCACGCCGATGTGGCGGGGCATGATGCCATCGATCGCGGGCAGGAGAGGGGGCAGCGCGATTGTCAGGATAACAAACACCGTCCAGGTTCCGGCGACTGCCATGGGCATCATCCAGCCGATCAGCAACGCAAGCAGCGCCGTAGGCGCGGAAAGCGAACGGCGCAGATTGTCCAGCAGTTTCCAACGTCCCATCAGTGGAAGCGCGGTTCGGCGCGAGCCGTCGGGCGTCTTGAGCCCAAACCCGAATATCCACGGCAGCAGCTGCCAGTCGCCGCGCACCCAGCGATGCTGGCGCGCCGCCGACACGCTGTAACGGGAGGGAAATTCCTCGACAACCTCGATGTCCGACGAAAGCCCCGCGCGCGCAAATATGCCCTCCAGCAGATCGTGACTGAGAACCATGCTTTCGGGAATTTGCTCCTTCAGGGCCAATTCAAGGATGTCGACTTCGTAGATTCCCTTGCCGACATACGAGCCTTCCTCGAACAGATCCTGGTAGACGTCGGAAACGGTAAACGCATAGGGATCGAGGCCATTCGGACCCGAGAACACGCGCTGAAACAGCGATCCTTCACTGCCGATCGGAAGCGATGGCGTTACCCGGGGCTGAAGTATGGCGTGCCCCTGAACGACCAGGCCGACATGAACATCGAAGCGCGGCTGATTGAGAGGGTGCGCGATCTTTCCGACCAGACGTTTGGCCACGCCGATGGGCATGCGCGTATCGGCATCAAGCGTGATGACGTATCTGGTTCCCGCCGGCAAAATGGGCGGAAGGCTGCCCACGGGCAAAAAAGTCGTGTCGGTCGCCCCGCGAAGCAGGCGGTTGAGTTCATGCAGCTTGCCGCGCTTGCGTTCCCAGCCGATCCACTTTCCTTCGCCGCCGTTCCACACGCGTCTTCTATGCAAGAGGAAGAATCGTTTGCCGCTCTCCATTGGCCCGTAACGTTCATTCAGGCTTGCGATGCCGGCGGCAGCCGCATCGAACAGGCGATCGTCTTCGGCGGTCCGTTCCGTTTTCGCGTCGTTCCAATCGGACAGCAACGCAAACGCGAGGTTGTCGTCGGGATTGGACAAATGATGTACTTCGAGCCGCTCGATCTGTTCCTCGATTGCGCGGATGTCGGCGAGCATCGTCGGCACGACCACGATCGTGCGCAGATCGGGGGGAATGCCGTCGCGCAATGCGAGCCCGGGCAGAAGCGTGGCGCCGACCCGCTGGGTGATGATGCGGTTCACGACCGCGACCGCGACATCCGATGCCGGAATGAAGCCGACGATTCCCAATACCATGAACATCCAGCCGCCCAGTCCGGCGTGAGCAGCAGCAAGCAGGCCGAGCGCGAGTACGATTGCGGTGACGATTCCAATCATTCCCACATAGCTCATCACGCCGATGTCCGAATTGAGCCGGAAAAGCCGCGTGCGCAGCGGCACGCGGAAGCCAAGCGTTTTCTCGAACGCGCGACGGCCCCTGTTGATCAGGTAATATCCGGGATCGATTTCGCGCGGGTTCGTGCCCCGCTTTGCGGCTTCAATGAGCCGCCCGGTGACTTCGGTTTCGTCGTGGGCCGACCCGCGCGCCAATTCCTCGATTTCGCGCCGATAGAGATCGCGCGTCGGAAAATCCATCTCCGCGAAATTGCTGGCACCGCGCAGGATGGCATCGACCGGACTGACGCTCTCGAAAAATTCCGCCCAGTTCACCATCGACACCATGCGCATGCTGGTGATGACGTTGCGGACTGTCACGTTCATCGCGCTTTGGCGCTGGACCTCCTCGCGGACGATCTGGTCGGTCGACGTTTTTTCGGCCTCGAGCCGGCCGTTCAACCAGCGCAATGCGGGTGTTGTGTTGGGGTCGCGGTCGCGCAGACGCTGTGCCAGCTGAACGGCGAACGCCGTCGACCACGGCACCTGATCGAGAGCCTGCAGGATTTGCCGGGTCGGCTCGGGATTGCTCCTATCCGTTCCGAGGGACCGGTCGGCCACGTCGTCCGCCGATTGGCTGGCTGTTATGCGCGCCACGACACCTTCTGCAAGGCGACGCAGATTCTCCACCAGTGTGATGCGCAGAGTGATCGCGAGTGCCCAGAGCTCGCCAATCGTCAGCGGCTGCACCCTCTGGTAAGCCGCAACGAAGCGAGTCAGCTTCTGGATGTCGAAGGCGCTGTCGGTGTGAGCGACAAGCGCCCAGGCGATGCCGAACACGCGCGGATAGCCGCTAAGTGGTCCGCCCGCCAGTTTGGGGAGCTTCTGATAGAAGCCAGGCGGCAAATCATCCCTGATCTCCCGGATTTGCTCATCGACGATGTGATAGTTGTCCAGGAACCATTCGGCAGCCGGCGTAATTGACTGACGCGCATGGGTGGCCCGCACGATTGTTCGGTAGGATTCAATCAGAACTCTGGTGTTCTGCTGCAGTCGCGGAGCAATTGGGCGACCCCTTCCGATTTTGGAAGTGACGCGCTGGGCAGCAGCGAGACTTTCGGCGTGCTGTTCGAGGCGTTCGACGCTGAAAAGCTCGGAGCGGATAGGCGGTTCTGGCGCCGTGGGTGCGCCTTTGAAACCCAACGCGCTTGCAATGCGTGAAGTACCCAAATTGCCATGCCTCGGTGAAACAGACGCCTTAGCTCAAACGATTTGGCCGTATGTCCGGCGACACGCCCGCACATCGACCCTAACACAGCAGACCCGTCCGGCTAATCCGGCACGGCAGTATCCCGATGGCGGATCTCGAGAAAGCGCCGATCCGGTCGTCTCGCCGAACTGGCTCCCAAGCGCAGATTGCATTCTGTTCCGGGCGGTTATGTGCTCCATTCCCTGTCAAAATAAAAGAGCAGTCCGACTCTGCCAGCGCGGTGTACTACTCCAGCCCGACGCAGTTCGAACGCGCGGCCGTAGATAACCTCCTTCGTGAAGCCGTCCAGCCGCGATACCCCCGAAGCCGGATCCGCGGCGTCAATGCTTCTGGTTCGGCGCCACCAGTTCGTCGAGGCGTGACAGGAACAGTTTGAGAATCGGCGACGTGTTCGATTTGCTATAGCCCACCGCGACTTCGATCGTCGGTGCCTCGCCTTCCAGCGGACGGCTGACCACGGACGAGGGCATCAGATTCCTTGCATAGGCCGGCATCAGCGCCAGCCCCCGTGTGGAGGCGACGAGCGACATGGACATCGCCAAATTGTCCACGCCGTGATCGAGCTTGATGTCGACACCCGAGCGCCGCAGGTAGTCCTCGGTGACGGCGCCCAGCACCCTGGCCTTGTGGGCGCCGCCGATGAAGATCTCGCCGACGAACTCGCGCGGATGAATCGCCTGCTTTGCGATGAGGCGATGGTCGCTCGGCATCAGGACGATGAGCGGCTCCTGGTCCACCACGTGGTACTCGAGGTCGTAGCCCGGCTCCACGCGCATGAAGGCCAGGTCCAGCCGGCCGCGGGCGAGCGCCTCGGCGAGGTCCGGCGAATAGTCGCTGGTGACCTTGACCTCGATGTTCGTCAGTTCGTCGCGCAGCACATGCATCACCTGCGGCAGCCAGTTCATCTCGTGGCCGGTCTGGAAGCCGATGGCGAACGCCTTTCTCGCCGGCTGCGCAGCCCGGCGTGCTGCTTCGACCGCGGCATCGACCTGCATCAGCGCAAGGCGGGCGTGATCGAGAAAGACCTGGCCCGCAGCGGTCAGCTCGACGCCATGAACGCTGCGCGTCAGCAGCTCGGCCCCGACCTCATATTCCAGATCGCGAATCTGCCGGCTCAATGAGGGCTGGGACGTGTGCAGCCGGTGCTCCGCAGCGGTGGTGAGGCTGCGTTCCTCGACCACGGCCACGAAATAGCGCAGGTGCCTCAACTCCATAGGCGTTCCATGCCTGAGAGGTATGCCACCGAGCTTACAAAGTCTTTTTCAACACCGCCATGCGCGCCCAGATCACCAGCAGACAAGGCTTCGTTGCCAACGTTTTGTTTGCACAGGCCGGTCACCAGGAGAAGTGCCATGGAAAACCCCGTCGTTCTGATCACAGGCGCCCTCACAGGAATCGGTCGCGCCGCAGCCGTCGCCTTCGCGAGGAAGGGCGCGAAGGTGGTCGTGGCCGGCCGGCGTGATGAGGCCGGCAAGGCGCTCGTCGAGGAATTGCGCGCCGCCGGCTCGGAAGCCGAGTTCATCAACGCCGACGTTCGCAAAGAGGAAGACGTCCGCAACATGGTCGACAAGACCGTCGCGCGATTTGGGCGTCTCGATGTTGCCGTGAACAATGCCGGCACCG
>PKWC01000105.1 GCA_003131925.1 Alphaproteobacteria bacterium
TGACTGAATCGGGCGACTAGCAGCAGAAATCGCGTGACCGTCATTGGCTGGGTTTGTCGAACATAATATTTCCCCGACAAGGGAGGTCAAAAACCTTTCGCTCCCAACGGGCTACCTACTTCCCTCCACCCTTCTGCAGCTGCGCGCGCAATTGCGCGAGGGGGCCCGCCTTCAGCTTTGTCCAGGCTGCGAGCTGTGCGGCCAGCTGCGCGTGCAGGCCCGCATAGGTCGTGGTCTCCTGCACGGAGGGAGCGGTGTCGGCGTCTTCGAGCAGGCTGGCGAAATTGTAGATCTGTTCGTTCAGCATGTCGGGGTAGTTGAGATTCCCTTCCGTGCTCTTGATCTTTACCTGCATCAGCTGTTCCTCGATCGCGGTCGCGGATTTCGCAATCGCGTCGCCCTGAACGAGCGGCGCCGGTGCGCCCTGCTTCTTGTGCAGGGTTGCGATCATCGCCTTGGCATCGCGGATGTCGTTGACCGCGCGATGCAGCGCGTCCTGGTCGTGATAGACCTGCATCGACAGCGCAAATTTCTGGCCGAGTCCTTGTTGACCGCCATGCACGCGCGGATCGAGCGCGAGTTCGAGCGGAGCACTTTGGCTTTTGCCTGCGAGCGTAAACCTGACCGTGTAGCGCCCGGGAGCCGCGATCGGGCCGCGCGGCGGCAAGCCGACGTAGAACGCGCCGGGAATCTGCACCGGGTCGTCGTAGCGCAGGTTCCACACGAAGCGGTTCATCCCCGCCGCCGCGGGCAGCGTGTTGGTCGGATGAATCATGTCGGGCCATTCCGGAGGCTGTTCCGCCTTCTTTGCTGTTTTGCTGGAAAGATGGCGCACGAGCTTGCCCTGCGAGTCGAGGATATCGATCATGACCTCGCCCGTGGGTTTCGCGCTCAGATAATAGTCGATCAGGGCGCCGGCCGGCGGATTCTCGCCGACGGGCGGCCGCATGTCGACCGCCTCCGGATAATAGAGCCGCCAGGCCTTCTGCGGTGTGTAGAGGAGCGCGTCCGCTTTTGCGGAATCGGGACCGACCTGGCGGAGCGGCGTGATGTCGTCGAGAATCCAGAACGCGCGCCCGTGCGTGGCAACGACAAGATCGTCATTCTTGACCACCAGATCGTGCAGGGGAGAAGGCGGGAGGTTGAGCTGGAGGCTCTGCCAGTGCGCGCCATCGTCGAAGGAGTNNGCGCCCGTCTCCGTCGCCGCAAAGAGAAGCCCGCGCTTCGCCGGATCTTCCCGCACCGCATGCACGACGGAGCTGGAGGGCACGCCACGGTCGAGCCGCGACCACGTCTTGCCGCCATCGGCGGTCTTGTAGATGTAGGGGCGGATGTCATCGAGCTTGTGCCGGTCGACCGCGACATAGGCCGCGCCGGGATCGAAATGCGACGGCTCGATCATGCTGATCGTGCTCCATTGGGGCATGTCTGGCGGCGTGACATTCGTCCAATGACCGCCGTCGTCCGCTGTGGTCTGGATCAGTCCGTCATCCGTGCCCGCCCACAGCAGGCCGCGCTTGAGCGGCGACTCGGCGAGCGCGAAGACCGTGTCGTAATATTCGACACTGGTGATGTCCTTGGTGATCGGTCCGCCTGAAGGTCCTTCCTTCGACTTGTCGACACGCGTGAGATCGCCGCTGATGGCCGTCCAGCTGTTGCCGTCATCCGTCGAGCGATAGACGCGCTCCATGCCCGTATAGAGCGTGTCGGGATTGTGGGGAGACATCATGAGCGGCGACGTCCAGTTGAAGCGGTGTTCGAGATCGGACGCCGCGCGCCCCGACGCGTCGAACGGCCACACGGAAATGACCCGGCCCTGGGCGGTGCGCTTGTCCCAGCGCACGATGAAGTTCTCCGAATTCGAGTAGACGATGTTGGAATCGCGTGGATCGGGAATGACAAACCCGCATTCGCCCCCGCCTACGTCATACCAGTCGCGGGCGATGATCGCCCCTTCGTCGTCCCTGCTTGCAATGGCGATGCTCGAATTGTCCTGCTGAGAACCATAGACGTGATAGGGAAAATCATTGTCGACGGCGACGTGATAGAACTGCGCCGTCGGCTGGTTGTCCTGCGTGGTCCAGGATTTGCCGCTGTCGGTGGAAACGGAAGCGCCGCCGTCGCTCGCATTGATGAGGCGGTCGGGATTTGAGGGATCGATCCACAATCCGTGATGGTCGCCGTGCCGCGCAGGCAGGAGGTTGAATGTCTTGCCGCCGTCCGTCGAGCGGAAGAGTCCCGTGTTCAGCGCATAGAGCGTGTCGGCGCGTTTCGGATCGGCATAGATTTTCGAGAAATACCAGGCGCGCTGCCGGAGCCGCCCGTCATCGTTGAAGCGCCGCCAATGCGCGCCGTGGTCGTCCGAACGGTAGAGACCGCCATCCTTCGCCTCGATCATCGCGTAGATGCGGTTCGAATCGGCGCCGGAAACGGCGACATCGATGCGGCCAAGTATGCCGCCAGGAAGGCCATTGCCGGAGAGTTGTTTCCAGGTGGCGCCGCCGTCGGTCGAGCGATAGAGGCCGCTCCCCGGACCGCCGCTCGAGAAATTCCACGGCTGGCGCACGGCCTGCCACAGGGAGGCGTAGACGATCTTCGCGTCATGGGGATCGAAGGTGACGTCGATGCCGCCCGTTTTGTCGTCCTTGCCGAGGACCCGCGTCCAGCTCTTGCCGCCATCGGTCGTGCGATAGATGCCGCGTTGCGCGTTGGGTCCGAAAGCGTGGCCGAGCGCCGCGACGAGAACGATGTCGGGATTGGAAGGATCGACGATCAGCGCTCCGATCTGGCGCGTATCCTCCAGGCCAATATGAATCCATGTCTTGCCGTCGTCGGTGGATTTGTAGACGCCGTCGCCATACGTCATATCCCCGCGCGGCGCGGCTTCGCCGGTGCCAACATAGATGACGTGGCGGTTGGACGGCGCCACGGCGATCGCGCCGACCGACCAGAAGGGCGCGCGATCGCTCAAGGGCGTCCAGGTCGCGCCGGCGTCGGTCGTCTTCCACACGCCACCCGCCACTGCGCCCTGGTAGAAAGTATAAGGATCGCCGGGAATGCCCGTCACCGCGAGTGCGCGCCCGCCGCGATAGGGGCCGATGCCGCGCCAATGCAACGCCTGGAACAGGGCGGGATTGACCTGCGCTCCCGCCGGCTGCGCGCGCAGTTCGGGCCCGACGGCCACTACGAGAGCAAACATGCTGACAGACAAAACCAGACGCGAACGCCAAACTGACAGCATGGAATCCCTCCCGATGAAGAGCCAGGCCGCGGTTACTGCCCGAAGCCCGTTGAGACCGTTTACCGTAGAACGATTGCATTCCGGGGAGACGAAATGAAGCGGCTTTTTGACCTCGCTGTGCTGCACCGGCGCATTCAGAGCTATTTGCGGGCACACGCGCTCGCCACGAGCGATCACGAGCGCGTTGGCTGTTTCGTTGCGAGCTTCGACGGCCGGAGCGACAATCCGTATCGAAATTATGCCGTACCGGATGATGACGCTGAGCCGAAGGGTAACGAGATTTCGGCGCTGGTTGCAGCATTCGTGCGACGCGGTCGCATGCAAAGGCTCGAATACATTGCGGCTGCCGCTCCTGGCGTCGAGCCGGCGCTTCGCGACGCGGGATTTACGGTCGAGCGGCGCATTCCGCTCATGATCTGCCGGGAAGTGCAGCCAACCGAACTTCCGTTGGACGGCGTTCAGCTCGCAATCGCCGGGAGTGACGCCGACACAGTCGAGGCCGCAGGCGTCGGAGCGCGGGCCTTTGGCAATGATGGGCCCCGTCCCGATTCGTTGCGCGAACTCATTGAGCGGGGAGGCATTCTCGCCATTGCCCGTGACGGCATGATGGGCGCGATGATCGGTGCTGGAGTGGCAACACCCCAGCAGGAAGCCGTTACGGAAATTACGGGCATCGGGGTTCTCGCCGCTTTCCGCAGGCGCGGGATTGCGGGTGCGCTCACCGCGTTGCTCGCTCGCGAAGCATTCGCTCGCGGCGCGAACCTCGCCTGGCTGACGCCCGAACATGACGAAGCGCGGAATATTTATGCGCGTACCGGCTTTGTTTCCGTCTCCGAGCAACTGCACATTTCGAAGAAGATCGGGCCCACAGGTCCGGCACATAATTGAAAACATGCGCCGGTCGAGGGGACGTCAGTTCCACTTCACGGCTTCGCCGTAACCTGTGCGCAAGCAATTTGGGAGCAGAATCGGCGGCGCGAACCGGAAAGGCCCCCCATGACGAACTATGCCGATGAAGTGCTGCAGCCTGGCGAAACCGTCCGCTACGAGGGTACGCTGCACTGGATCATTTTCGTGCCGGGTCTGCCGTTACTTATGTTTGTAGTCGCCGGGTTCCTCGGCGTTACGACAGCGTGGCGTCCGGCGCACGGCGTTTCGCTTTATTCGCTTCTGGCTCTCTTCGCCCTGGTCGCATTCCTGATGCAGCTTCTGACCGCCTGGATCGCTCGCCAGACGACTGAGATCGCCGTGACCAACCGGCGCGTGATCTACAAGACTGGTTTGATTTCGCGCCAGACCGTCGAGATGAACATGGACAAGGTGGAAAGCGTCGACGTTACGCAGGATTTTCTCGGCCGCCTGCTCGACTACGGCACGGTGCTCATCCGCGGCACGGGCGCCGGCCTCGAGCCTCTCGCCAACGTCGCATCGCCCCTCGCCCTCCGCAACGCCATCACCGTGGGGTGACCCCTCAGCCGCGCTTGAGCAGAATTCTTTGCACGTATCTGCATCCCTCTCCCGCAAGGGCTGCGAGATTCACACATCATGACTGTTATAGGTTCCTCCTCCGCGCGAAGCTGTACGGACCGGGGACATCGC
>PKWC01000148.1 GCA_003131925.1 Alphaproteobacteria bacterium
GACAGCAAATCGTCGATCAGCCTGCTCATGCGGCCCGCTTCGACGCTCATGATGTCGAGAAACCTTTCCCGCGCACCTTCATCGTCCTTGGCGTGCCCTCGCAGGGTGTCGATGAAACCCGAAAGCGCGGCAAGCGGCGTACGCAACTCGTGGCNNTGGCTGGCATTGGCGACGAAATCGGCGCGCGCCTCCTGCGCGCGGAGCGCGGCGGTCACGTCGTGAAGAAGAATGGCCGTGATGCGGGGACCAAGCTCGGTACGCGTAACATAGGCTTCATAGTGTTGCTCGACGGGCACGCGGACCGAAAACTCAACCGACGCGGGCTCGCCCGTCGCCGCCGTCCGTTCGATGGCCTGCAGCACCGACGGCGTCCGCAGAACTGCGGACACATGTTTTCTTCTGGTGTCGGTGCCGACAACCGCTACCATCGCCCGGTTCGCAAGGATCACGCGACTTGTTTGGTCGAGCAGCATGAGCGGATCCGGAAGGCGCTCCAGCAAGTCCCGCGCCCGTGGTGGCAGCAAAACCGGATCGACCGAATCGTCGCTGAGGGCACTCCCGGATTCTCCCTCCCCGGCCCGGCGCATTCTCGTCGTAAACGCAAGAACTGCACTGCAAACACATACGCCGAGAAGTATTTCGGGCGTGTGAGGAACATCGATTGCACACGCAACCGATCCCACGGCAAGCCCCCCGCTGAGCCACCATAGCCCCTCGCGAATGGCTACACGTTCACGAAGTCTGCGGACCACGCCACGCCACCTGAATCGCCCGGCGCATCATACTACAATCGGGAGCAACGCAGCCGTCGTCATCAAAACTTCGCGCGCAACATCCCTAAAGGTTAGGCCGGAATGGTTATGGCGCCGCCGCTCACGATATCAGGGAGCCGATCTGGCCCTTCAGTTCCGACTTGAGGATTTTGCCGTTGGGATTGCGCGGCAGGGATTCGGGCCAGAAAACGATTTTCACCGGGACCTTGAACGCAGCCAGCCGGGCCGCGACAAAGCTGCGCAATTCCGCTTCCGTTGCCTGCAAGCCCGCCTTCAGGTGCACGATCGCAGCGGGCTCTTCGCCGAGCGTGTGGTGGGGGATGGCGACAAGTGCCGCGTCAACGACGGCAGGATGTTCGTAGAGTACGTTTTCGACCTCCACGCAGTAGATGTTTTCGCCGCCACGGATGAGCATGTCCTTGGCGCGGTCAACGATGGTACAGAAGCCCTCTTCGTCTAGCCGGGCGAGATCCCCGGTTCGCACCCAACCGTCGACAAAGGTCTCTGCGGTGGCCTGCGGCTTGTTCCAGTAACCTCTCACGATATTCGGTCCGCGGGCCCACAATTCGCCCACTTCGTCGTGATTCAAAACAGAGCCGTCCGGCGCAACCACTTTCAGGTCGCACACCGCAACCGCGGGACCACACGAATCGGGACGATGCTGGTAATCTTCGGCGCTATGCGTGGTACAGGTCGCCGATGTCTCCGTCATGCCCCAGCCATTTCCCGGAAGCGACTTCGGAAACGCCTCGGCGACCTTACGCACGAGCTCCGGCGCAGAAGGCGCGCCTCCATAGGCGACACTCTCAAGGGAGGACAGATCGTAGTGCGTTCGCGCCGGGTGTTCGATCAGCTGCCAGGCGATCGTGGGCACGCCGCCTGCCATATTCACCTTCTCCCGCTCAATGAGCTGCAAGGCTTTTTCGACGTCCCATTTGCGCATCAAAACAATCTTGCCCCCCGAACAAAGCGCGGGATTGAGCACGGCGAAGCAGCCTGTCGCATGAAAGAGCGGCACGGAGAGAAGCGCCGAACGTTGCGGTGCTGAGAGGGGATCGATCTCCGGCACGGGCTCGCCCCGGCGAAGGAAGTTTCTGGCTGCGGAAAATCCGGCTGCCATGATATTGGAGTTCATGTTGCGGTGTGTGCCGAGCGCACCTTTCGGTTTGCCCGTTGTCCCTGACGTGTAAAGAATGGTCACGTCGTCGTCCGGCGCGAGCGGCGTGTCGGGCAGCGGACGGTCCGGAAGCGTAATCCAGTCACGCACGCAACCGATCACGTCTTCAAGCCGCGCGGCCAGCGGATGCAGGAACTCGTCCGAGGAGCGGCTGACAAAAATTCGTTCCAGCGCGGGGCAGTTGACCATATGCTCCGCAAGTCGCTCAAACCGCTCGTCATCGACGAAAGCGAACCGGGCGCCCGAATCGACCAATCCGTATTCGAGCTCCGCGCCTGTCCACCACGCGTTGAGTGGTGTCACGATTGCGCCGGCCACCGCCGCACCATAGAAAATTGCGGCCCACTCCGGGAGATTGCGCATGACAATTGCCACGCGGTCTCCCTTTTGCAGACCTTTGGCCTGCAGAGCATGCGCAACCGCGCCCGAGGCGCGCCAAAGCGCTTCGAAGGTCACGCGCTCATTTTCATAGACGAGAAAATCGCGACCGCCGAACAGCCGACCCGCTCGAAGCACGTCGCGCAGAGTTGGCGGAGCGTTCTTCCAGCAGCGTGTCCGAACGCCGTGGATCACGACTTCTTCCATCTCGAAGCGCGCTCCCGGCGCCGTCAACAACGCGTGCGCCTGGGGGAGAGACATCGCGGGCCAGGGCGGCAGATTTGAAGCCGGTGCATTCATATGCCAGGCGATCCTTTATCAAGAACAGCACAGCATATTACATGGCGTCTGCCGGGCAACGGCGGCATCGGCCGCGTTGATCGGCCGATCGACAGCCTGCGGCCCACCGGTTCGATCGCTCAAGCGCCTTGAGTGACATTAAGCGGAGTCCCGGCTAACAGAAGAGCGCGGTCCAAGCCGCAAGGAAGCAATTGGTGAACATGCCCGTCAATCTCGGATTTTCCCCCGCTCGGCTGGCGCGGATCGACCGATTTCTCAAGGAACGCTACATCGAAACCGGAAAACTCGCCGGCACGCTGCTTGCGCTCTCGCGGCACGGCGAGACCGTCCATTGGGCGGCGGCCGGGCTCGCGGATCGCGAGCGCAACGTGCCCATGCGACAGGATACTCTCTTCCGCATCTATTCCATGACAAAGCCCGTCACCAGCGTCGCCTTCATGATGCTGGTCGAAGAGGGTCTCGTCTCTCTCGACGATCCCGTGCATCGATTCATTCCGTCGTGGCGGAACCTGGGCGTGTTCGTGGCCGGCGTGCCCGGCGCCTTCCAGACAAAGCCCACCTCAAGTCCCATGCGCATGATCGATCTATTGCGCCACACATCCGGTCTGACCTACGGGTTTCAGGCACGAACGAATGTCGACGCGGCGTATCGCAAGGCCGAGATCGGAACCATCGAAGGGGACGTCCCGCTCGAGCGGATGATTGAACTTCTCGCGCGCACACCGCTCGAATTCTCGCCCGGGGAGGCCTGGAACTATTCGGTTTCGACCGACGTGCTGGGATACCTGGTCGGATTGATTTCCGGGATGCCGTTCGAACAGTTCCTGCGAACGCGAATCCTCGACCCGCTTGGTATGACGGACACGGATTTCTATGTGTCGGAGGGCAAGCAATCGCGGCTTGCCGCATGCTACGGGCTCGATCCGGCCGGAAAGGCCGTGCTTCAGGACGACCCCACGAAAAGCCGCTACCTCGCGCCGCCAGCCTTCATCTCGGGAGGAGGCGGGCTCGTCGGCACGGCAAGCGACTATCTCAAATTCTGCCACATGCTTCTTAACGGCGGCGCACTGGGCGACGAACGCCTGCTTAGCCCCAGGACCATCGCGCTCATGACATTGAATCACCTGCCCGGGGGAAGAGAACTTGCAGACATGTCGCGGTCGCTCTTCAGCGAAGCCGCCTATGCCGGGATTGGATTCGGGCTCGGATTTGCGGTGGTGCTCGACCGGGCGAGGACCATGACGCCTGGAAATGTCGGCGAGTATTTCTGGGGCGGAGCGGCAAGCACGGCTTTCTGGATCGATCCGAAGGACGATCTCGCCGTCGTGTTCATGACTCAGTTCCTGCCGTCGACGACCTATCCCATACGGCAGCAATTGCGCACGCTCGTCTACGCGGCGATGGAGAATTAGCCGATCACATCAGTTCCACCGGATAACCAAATTCCGCGCAGTATTCTGCAGTCGCCGTCAGCACGACCAGTTGCTGCTCACACGAGAGGAATTCAGAATGTTGTCCGATTGCGATTTCCCCGACATGGCCCAATCGCCAACGTGTCTGCGGGTCGTGCCGGGTGGGGCTCACGAGTTCGTCGAGGACGCCGCTCTGTCNNCGATTTTCTTCGCGACCGACTCGCGTGTCAGCGCATTGAAGATCTCCCGGACAAGCATGGCAGGAAGATCGATGCCCAGAAATTCCGCAACGGCTACGATGGTTACCTCGCGTTCGTAGAACCGGTCCTCGAAGCGCAGCACAAGCGGCGCGCTGCGACGAAACAGCTCGACTATTCGCGCGTCGCCTTCCACGACGGCCTTGAAGGCGCCCGAGAATGAAAAGTCGAAGCGTTTCATCAATGACGCGACAGCGTCCCGCGGCTCGCGAATCGTCATCACCACCTGAAACCGGGGGCAGGCCGCGAGAGCGCTCAGGGCGACGGAGGGTTGCTGGGTCTGCACCACGAGGGTGTCGACGCGGGAATCGTATTTGGAAAAGCCGCGCGGTGAGTCCGCATAAAACTGCCTCACGTTTCCATAGACAGGGCTCCGAGATTCGTCGACGCGCGTGTAGCTGTTGGCTTCGGCCTCGCTGCGGTGCCGAAGAATTTCGGCGACAACATTGTAGAGCCATGTCGAAGCGCTGCTCTTGGTGCCTGCACACAGAATCCCGCGCGGGAGCGGGTCGACACTCTGCGCAGGCGACGCATTCTCGTGCTGGGCCGTCATTGAGATATTCAGCATGTCGTTGCCTTTCTGGCCAGCTCGAGCGATCGATTTCGGCAAGCGATCGTTTCGCTATTTGTCGATCTTTCAGATGGACTTTTAGGTGTTTATTCCGAAGCCGTCAACCCACGGGCCGCACCTGGCGGGTTACGGGGGATTAATCGCGCGGACGCACTGCCGCCATGTGCCTCTGGCAGAGTCGCGTCAATTCGCCGATACTGGTAAAATCAACTTCAACGAGCCCCGACATGCTCGAAACTTCTACTGCACTCCATCTTTCGAACCGCCTGGGTTTCGGTCCGGCGCAAGGAGATCTCGCGCGAATCGCGGGTATGGGCATCGAGGCATTCCTCGACGAGCAGCTTCATCCTCAGCCGGCGCGCTTGCCGCCGTCGGTAACTTCGGCTCTTCGGGCACTGCCGTCCTTCGGCAAGAATAGCGCTGAAGCCTTTGCGGAATATTGGTGGAAGGACCAGGTGGATGATCCCAAATCGATTCCAAAGGACGAGAAAAGGAAACTGATTGCGCGTGAAAAGCTGGTCAAGCGCGAGGCGCACGTCGCGCGACTGGCGAGGGCGATAGGCAGCCCATGGCAGCTCCACGAAGCACTTGTCGAATTCTGGTTCAATCATTTCAACGTCTTCGAGGGGAAGGGTGAGATCAAGGTGTGGATCGGAGCCTATGAAGAGGAGGCGATTCGTCCGCATACGCTTGGACGATTCAGCGACCTCTTGCTTGCGACGGCGAAACACCCGGCAATGCTGGTTTATCTCGACAATGCGCAGAATGTGGCTCCCGGCATGCAAGAGACGTCAAAGGACGCCATGGCCGACGATGCCAAGCAGATCCCCATGAAAAACAGGAAAGAACACGGCATCAACGAAAACTTTGCCCGCGAAGTCATGGAGCTGCACACACTCGGAGTCGATGGAGGCTATTCGCAGGCCGACGTGGTTGCGCTCGCGCACATCCTGACTGGCTGGACAGTAGGGCCCGGTGCGGATTCGGACGCGGCCAATGCCGTCAACAGGTTCAGGAAGCACAGGGGAGCGTTTCGCTTCGCCGCAAGGCGTCATGATCCTTCGGCGGAATGCCTGCTCGGACGCACCTTCAGCGGCGGCGATGTCGGCGAGGGCGAGGCCGCTCTTCTCATGTTGGCGGCCCATCCAGCAACTTCGCGGCATATCAGCTTTCAACTGGCGCAATTCTTCGTTGCGGATCAGCCGGACCACGCCCTTGTCGATGCAATGGCGAAGACCTTCCGTGAGACCAGCGGCGACATCCGCTCGGTGCTGAAGACCATGCTGAACCGTCCGGAATTTCTTGCGCCAATCCGTTTCGGAGCCAAATTCAAGACGCCCTATCGATACGTCGTATCGGCGGCGCGGGCGGCAGGCATTAATCCGGCAAATGCAGCTCCGCTCGCATTCGCGCTCGAAGATCTCGGCCAGCCGCTCTATGGCTGCATTTCTCCCGACGGATACGCCTGCACCCAGGCCGCATGGCTGGACCCGGACGGACTCCTGCGGCGGCTTTCTCTCGCACAACGGATCGGCGATGGCGAGTATGGCGGCTCGAACGACGGGGCGGGCTCGCTCGCGCCGCCTGATCCGGACAGGCTTTTGGACACGCTGAAACCCGCTTTCGGCAAGACGACGCTTGCGGCGATCGAACAGGCGCCACGCGACCGCCGAGCCGGCGCAATTCTCGGAAGTCCCGATTTCATGCGCTGTTGAGACCGCAGCCACTCTGGAGGTTTGCATGCGACGTCGCGATTTTCTGAGGTGTTCGGCCGCCACCGGCGGGCTCTCGCTTTTCCCGTTTGGGTCGGGCGCGTGGGCGCTGCAAAACCCGGCTGCAGGACAGGAGCGTCTGGTGGTTGTGCTCCTGCGCGGCGCAATCGACGGACTCAATGTCGTGATTCCCTATACGGACGCGGAGTATTACAGCCTGCGGCCTACAATCGCGGTGCAGCGCCCGGGACAAAGCGGCGGCGCCATTGATCTCGACCGGCAGTTCGCGCTCCATCCGGCACTCGATTCGCTGATTCCGATCTGGAAAGATCGCAGCCTCGCATTTGTTCACGCCTGCGGATCGCCGGACGAGTCGCGTTCGCATTTTCAGGCCCAGGCTTTTATGGAATCGGGCACGCCGGGCGTTCTGACCACCCAGGACGGCTGGATGAATCGCACGCTCGCGGCCCTGCCTGGAAAGCACGCGCCGACCGAAGCCGTGAATTTCGGGAAGACACTGCCCAAAATCCTCGAAGGCGCGATGCCGGTCGCCAGCATTCCGACGCACGACTATGGCGGCCGCAGGCAGGGCGACACATCGCCCCTCGATTCGATCACCCAGGCGGTGTTTGATCGCATGTATGCCGGCAACGATCCGATCAGTGTCGCCTATCACGAAGGACGCGCCGCGCACTCGCAACTGACGGCCGATCTCGCGCGCGACATGACGGAGGCGGCAGCAGGCGCCCCGTCGCCACGAGGCTTTCCCCAGGACTCGGCGAAGCTCTGCCAGTTGATGAAGCAGGATCCCACCATACAGCTCGCGTTTTTCGCGTTGAGCGGCTGGGATACGCATGTGCGGGAGGGTGACGCCCAAGGCCAGCTCGCCAACCATTTGCGCCCGTTGGGAGAGGGTCTCGCACAACTTCGGACAGGCTTGGGAAGCGTCTACGGCCGCACGGTCGTCCTGGTGATGTCCGAATTCGGCCGCACCGCACGCGAGAATGGCAATGGCGGCACCGATCACGGCCACGGCAACGTCATGTGGATCATGGGCGGCCCGGTCAATGGCGGCAAAGTCTACGGCCAATGGCCGGGAATCGACGAAGAGAGCCTGCATGAACAGCGCGATCTTGCCGTGACGACAGATTTTCGCGCCGTCGCAGGAGCCGTGCTGAAAGGTCATCTGAAACTGACCACGCAGCAGATTGACACGGTGTTCCCCGGCACGGCGAAAAGCGCGACATTGAATATCGTGCACGCCTGATCATCGAATTCGGATCATGGATGGCGGCGGTTTGCATGTTGCACGCACGAGCCTTCAATGGCAGCGACGATGTCAACTGACGAACCAGAAACGGCGCTGGATGAAGAACGCGCGCGAATCGCGGCCCTCTATCGGGAAATCGATCTCAGGGATCGCCAGATTGCCAAAATGCGATACAGCGGAAGCGAGGACGCGGAAGCCCTGAGACTGAGCGCCGAAATTCGTGCGCTGCAGGCATCCACTTCCTGGCGCATTACCGCCCCTCTGCGCAGCATCAAGACGAGATTCCTTTCCTGGCGCCGCGGACTCCCGCGAGCGCCCATAGCATCGGCGACAACTCGTCCAGCTCCCGGATTACCGGAGATGCCCGATCCGCACGCCGGCGAAGGACGGGCCCGCCGCAAGATTCTGGTGGTTGATGTGCGTATTCCAGCGCCCGACATTCAAAGTTCTGGTGTGCGTATGACTGCCATCGTCGATCTTCTCCGGGAGTTCGGATTCGACGTCACGTTCATTTCCAATCACGGTCCTGAGGACTACCACTGGGTCTTCGCCAATGTCGGGGACCAGCTGCGCGAGCGGGTCGCGAAGCTCCGCGCGCAGGGAGTTTCCGTGATCTTTGGCTACGACGCCGCGATCGAACATCTGATTTCGAAGGGGCGTTGCTACGAGGCGGCCTTTGTCTGCTTTCCCGATCTCATGCTTCAATACGCGGCAGCAATACGCGTTTATGCGCCGCAGGCTACGCTGATCTACGACACGGTCGACCTTCACGGCATACGACACAGGCGCGCCGCCGAATTGAGCAAAGACGCCGAAGATTTCCGGCAGGCGGATTATTACGACCGCATGGAAGCCGTGAACATCCTGGCGGCCGACCGCATCGTGGCGATCAGCGCCCATGAGGCGCGTTTGATAACGGAACGCCATCCGGATGCGCGAGTGTTCACCATCCCGAACATCCATAGCGCGCAGGATCATGTTCCGGGTTTTGCACAGCGGGACGGCCTCCTCTTCATCGGGCACTATCTGCACGCTCCCAACCAGGACGCCGCGGAGCATCTTGCGCGCGACATACTTCCGCTCGTGCGGGCCGCCCTTGGCGACGCCCCGTTATTTCTTGTGGGCAGCTCGCCCACCGAATTGATCAAGGGATTGGCGGGCAACGGCGTGCATGTAGTGGGCCATGTGCCGAACGCGGGGGAATATTTCGATCGTTGCCGTGTTTTCGTGGCACCCCTGCGGTACGGAGCCGGCATGAAGGGCAAGATAGGCCAGAGCATGAGTCTGGGCCTGCCCGTCGTGACGACATCGATTGGCGCCGAAGGCATGGATCTCGAAAATGGCGAGACCGCGCTGCTCGCCGATAATCCACAGGACTTCGCGGCAGCCGTGATCCGGCTCTACCGCGATGAAGCCCTCTGGCGGGAGATGTCCCGCAAAGCGCTCGATCATGTCGCCAGCCGTTTCTCGGTTGCCGTCGCGCGGACGGCCTTGCAGGAGCTTCTGCTCGCCTGAGGAAGCGCGCGCAAGATCACGACACAGCGGGAAGCGGTTCCGACAGCGGTTCCTGATCTGTACGCCGGCATTCCACGGCGGCGGTGACGATCCCCTTCAACCGCGCGGCGTCAAATGCGTCCCAATAGGCGCGATGCAGCAATGCCACAAATACGCTGTCCATCTCGATTCCGTACTTGATGCGCGCCTCCGCCATCGCATCGAGACGTCGTGCCGTGTCGATCATCCTGTTGTATTCTGGGCGGAGCCGCTGCCAACGGCTGTGCGCGTCCTCAATACCGGCCCAGATCTGGATTTCCGGCGCAGGGTGCAATCGGCTGAATAGCCAGTTCGATCTGCCCTGCGTCTCGGTACGGCGACAAAACTCGTCCAGACTGAGGGCACGCAGCATGGTCGTGACTGCATCGCGATTGTAGACCACTCTTAGTCCGTGTGCCGACAACCGGTAACCAAGCTCGATGTCCTCGCATCCAAAGCGAAACAGCGGATTGAAAGGCTGGGGGCCGGGAAGTATCTCCCGCTTGCACGAAGATCGGCCCCCCCAGAACCATGTGTAGTCGAGAATCTCGCCATCGGTAATCCGCCCGTAACTGAAGAGGTAGCACCCGACGTCGGTTACAAACCGCATTAACGGCCTGGTCGCGATTGCCGGATGGAGATTGGTATGGCCCAGGACGGCGATGTGCTTTTGAGGATAGGATTCATGCGTGCGCAGATGCTCCATCAGCAGGCTTGGCGCAGGTACATCGTCGTCGTCCATGAACAGGAGGATGGGCGCCCGAGAAGCTGTCACTCCCGTGTTTTTGGCGGCTCCAAGCCCGCGATTCTCCTGCTTCAGACAATATAAAGGCAGCAGTCTTTGATAATGCAGGACGAGGGAACCTACGTCCTCGGTAGAGCCGTCATCGACAACAATGATCTCGAATTCTGTCCGCGGAAGGGTTTGCCCGAGCAATCCCTCGAACACGCGTCTCAGCAGTTCGACGCGATTGTAAGTGCAGATGATGCAGCTGATCCGCAAACCGCGGTCGCGCCCGCCGGGGGCAACATCGCTCGTCGTGCCAAAGGCCTGGGTTTCCATCGGAGGGCTCCGTTAGCACGCCCCGCCGCACCGCCGCCAGTCGCCAAGGGGAACCGATTGCCGGAAACCATCAGGGGGCGGCGGTCGAATGGTCAAGCTGGCATGCGTTCGCTTGTTCAACCGGACAGCGGCCCGCCGTTCCGCATTTTGCATCTTCGGTCGGCCGCGTTATGCTGTCCGCATCTCCGGCGCCCAGCGCGCGGGCATCAGCAAATCCGCTTCAGGTTCAATCGGGCGATGACGTCATCCATATCAGCGTGCGGCACGGACTCTTCGTCTCTCAGACCACGATCGTGATCGACCCCGCACCCGCCCTGGATGAATTCGGCGCGCGGCCGCTAGAGCCGGCGCACGTCGGTATCATTTTCAACGAAGACAGGGACACCATCGTCGCTCACAGCGACCCGGCGATGAGCTCCGTACTTCACGTGCTGGATCGGCACTGGCACGGGATCCGCAGCGCGACGGCATGCCTTCCGGGCGGAAAGCTCGGAATCAGTCACAAGAATGGGTTGACGCGCGAAGAGACAAGATTCGTCGACCGCCTTATTCGCGAGCGCGACTATCAGGTGGTGTGCTTCCAGGGCTATTCCAAAACCGTCGACAGTCTCGTCGAGCACCTTCACGGAGAATTTGGTTCCGATCTCCGCCTCTACGTCGTGACGCACGTAACGACCTCGCAATTCGAGCATCATTTTGAGATAGCAATGCTCGATCGCATTCACGACAGGGTCGCCAGCGGCATTGTCGCCCGGACCGGAAGCGTAAAGCCCAATTTCCACCTCTTTCATGAAAAAACGTGGCCGCAATGCGTGGTGAATATTCCCCCGGACCTGTCCAGGCTCATCGTGGCGCTGCCGAAACGCGAGCCCGGCAATATTTTCATTCCGGTGGAGAACACATGGCGGAAGAATCTCTATACGCAGGTCATTGCCGCCCAGACCTCGGAGAAAGTGCGACGTATCTGCCTCGTGAACTGGCCCACTGATCTTGAGCGTCTGATGATCATCGACAAAGCACAGCTCGTCGGCTTTCAGCCGCTGCCGGGGCTTCTCGCGTATATGCGGCTCGCACAGATCGTGGCAAACGTATCATTCTCGGAATGCCAGCCCATGACGCAACTCGAAGCGCTCGCTGTGGGCACTCCGGCAATCGTCGGTCCCATTCGTCTGCCGGTTTTCTCCAATCATCCACTGAGCGAGCTGTGCGAATTTGCGGAGTTGGACGACCCTGGGCTCCTGCGCCGGAGGTTCGACATGGTTCTCGATGAGTGGTCGAGAGATCCCATGGGGCTTTCCGAGATGATCTCCGACTTCGTGAAACTGCGGACCGCCGCCGGCCTGGCAAGCTACAGAGAGTTCCTGGAGCTTTAGATGGCGGCTTCCGTCTGCATCGTCAGCAACGAGATCTATCCTATCGACAAGGGCGGAATCGGCCGCCTGATGTACAATTTCGCCATCACTAACGCCCGGAGCGACGCGGCCGCCCATCTGCATTTTCTTCTGGGTCCGAAGCTTGCAACATCGGCAGCCGCAATCGAATCCACCTACTCGGGGCTTGCGACAATCCATTTCTGCTCCGGCGCGCTAGATTCACTCGGACCGTTGGGCGAGGCCATTGGAGCGCTCCACCCAAGCGACTCGCTCGACGAGCTGATGATCGAGTCGCTGCGCTACTATGCCGGGCTGCTGGATGCGCAGCGGCGGCACGGACGCGAATTCGACTACATCGAGTTTCCGGATTTTGGCGGCTGGGGTGCCGCGTCGCTTGCCGCCAAACGCGCCGGCCTCGCCTTTTCGAACACACGCTTCGCGGTTCGGCTGCATTCGGCCTTTTCCCTCATAGCGCATCACGAGCCGTTCATGCACCAGCCGTCACCATGGATGGCCGCCAAATGCGATCTGGAGCGACAGTGCCTGCACGACGCCGATCTGGTTGTCGCGCATCTCGACTCGACCGCACGAACAAATGCCGAATGGTTCCGCCTGCCGTCAGAATGGATGAACAAGGTACGCGTGGAATTGCCCCCGGTGCTGCTCTCCCCGGCCGAACAATCGGCCCTCGCCGAATCGAGCGCGGAGGAGAGTGGGCGCGCTACACCGCGCGATTTTCTGTTTTCCTCGCGCCTTCAGCCGTTCAAGTGCCCCGACATTTACGTCCGCGCGGCCGTGAGATTCCTCGACGACCTGCCCGGGGCGGACAACCTGTTCCGAATCTCGTCATATGGCTGGGACGAACAGTACATCGACTGGCTGAAACGGCTTGTGCCTTCCAGGTGGCGGGATCGCGTGATTTTTCTCGATCCGTCGGATGAGGAGGAGCGCGCGCGGCTGATGATGAACAGCATCCTCGTCATCCCATCCGTTTACGAAAGCCTGTGTCTGCTGGCTTTCGAGGCGCGCCTGCTTAGAGTCAGGACTATTCTGAACCGGCGTTGTGCGGCTTTCGGCACCGAGGCGCAGCTATGGCGCGAAGGGCAAGATTGCCTGTTTTTCGATGGCGATTTCATCGGCCTCGCGAAAACCATGCAGAGCGCGCTCGCATGGACTCCCGCTCCGGCGACCCCTCTTGTGCAGAACACACCCTATTGGGAAGCGCCGGCAGACCAGCCGAACTCCGCACGCCCGCCCCGCCGGCCGCCGCTAAAGCTTGCTTACATTGGCTATGGCTCTGCCAATCCGTACGAGTTGGCATCCGACTTGCGGGAGTTGTCGAAACGCGAGATCAACGACGTACACGTCATGGTCGCTCGCGAAGCGCTCGAAGCGGCCTCACTATCGGAAGCGGCCCTTGTTGCGTCCGGGATCGCCGTTCACCGCACAGGCTGGATCGAACCCACGGCGGCGGAGATTCAGTCCGTGATTTCGGATCTGACCGCAGAGGCGGTCGCGTTTCTTCCCGCCGGCATGAGCATCGAAGGCGAGTTGTGGACACTCGCAGCGTCGCAATTGGCAGCGTCGCCGGAAGCCGCCATATTCACGAGCCACGTTCTTGTGACGAATGAGAGCGCGACGCGGCGCGTCATGCTGAACTATGGCGACGCTCCGACCGTTGCGCTGATGAGCGATCGTGTGGCCCACAGGGCGAGCGTCTTCCGGCGCGACGCGCTGCTTGAGTTTGGGCTCTGCGATGCCGCGGGTGACCGGTGGCACGAGGATTTGTGCCTCCGACTGGTGAACGCCGGGCACAGGGTCCTTGTCGCGCCCAAGGCTCTCGTCTCGCAGACTGTAGCGGCGCGGACCTCGCGCATCCAGAGTTCGAACTTCTTCGCCACGCATCAGGACAATGCCGGTCAGCGTCTCGGTGCGCCCTATCGCCAGGCCAGTATCGCGCACCATCTGGATTCCGTTGTCGGCATCAGTCACGAGGCCTGGATCACACAACAGGAGCAGGCGCAGGCCGCGATCGCGGGGTGCGCGAGCCTTGCGCCACCGCCCTTCCGCTTCGACCAGGCCGTCCTCAAGAACTCCTCCCTCGATCCGAGCGCAGACTACCGGGAACTCGAGATCGTGCTTCGCGGACTGTCCGTAGGCGGCGGCTGGCTTCCCTGGCTGGGAATCAAGTTCAGCCAGTACAAAGGCGAACCTCAGTTGGAATTCCGGGAAACCGGAAATGCAAGGCATCTGTTCCGCGACTGGCCGCCGTCAACCTCCGATCAATGGGGCGCCGTCGCCGTCTGGTCTGTGAGCGCAACGTCTCATCCACATGGCGAATTCTTCGAGCAACTGCGGGAGTCCGACGCACTCAAGCTTCGGCTGCTGGTGGAGAATCTTCCGGGCGTGATCGAAACTCTGCAGCTGCCGCCGGATGAAAAAGCCGAATGGAAAGCATGCGCCAAAACCCTCGTACCGAACGGCAGTCGGCAATCCGGTGACGGCAGGATGCTTCCGGAAACAGGAGTCCACAGACCCAAGGGCGACCGGCCGCGTGTTGCCGGTAAGTCGCGCTTGCGTGACCTTCGCCGGTTTGCGGCGCGGTCCCTGGGCCGATTGGCGTCCAGTCTGGCAGCAGGCGGCAAGGAATGAAGTATTTCTTTGTTACCGGAGCCCACAAATCCGGCACCTCGTGGCTCGCGAGCATGCTGCGGTCCCATCCCGAGATAGAAATGCCGAATCAGGAAATGTGGTTCTTCGGCCATCCGAAATCCCTCGCCGGCAAACAATTGTATGGCGCGGTCGAGAAATGGCTCACACTACCGACGGTAACGAAGGAGTTTCACAATCAACAGCCGAATCGCCTGCCCGCGAAGGTTGCGCGGGCGGCCATTACGTCGATATTGAAGACGTATCGTACGCCATCGACAAAAGCACTCGGGGACAAGAGCCCGCTTTTTTCCCTGCGCGCCACCAGGGAAATCAGGAACATCTTCCCGGAAGCCCTGCTCATTGTGATCTATCGCGACGGACGCGACGTCGCGGTTTCCCATCATTTTCACAATCTCCGTCTCCGCGATTTTCGCAAATATGCCGACAAGACTGAAGCCGAAGCTGCCTTTAAGCATCACATTGAAGGCGAAAAGCCTGCCATTCCACTATTGCATCGCGCCACACTGGAAGAGGTGTGCCGGAACTGGGCTCAGAGCAATGTTTGCGCCGAAGCTGCAAAAGAAGAGTTCGGCGAACAATTTTTCATGACAAGCTATGAAGAGCTCTGGACGGATCCCACACCGTTTCTCGTGAGGATCTTCACCGGTCTCGGCGTTAAAGACGACAGCGACCTCGCGGAGAAAATCGCGCATTCCAAATCGTTCTCGGTGATGACGAAGGGTCGTGCACCAGGCTCGAGCGACCCCAAGAGTTTTTATCGCTACGGAGTTCCGGGCGATTGGCGGAATTATTTCGATTCGGAATCGGCAGCCCTGTTCAATGAGCTCGCAGGCGAATGGCTCATACGCCTGGGTTATGCCGAGACCTCAGATTGGCGGACGGATAAGCCGGACACACCGAGCGAGCTCGCGCTACGTCGGATGATTTCATCAAGCTAGCTCGCATGACGCCGTACGTCGACAGACAATCAGGACACGCGGAGAGGATCGGTCCAGGCCGGAGATTTGACGAATGATTCTCGATGCTCGTTGCTGGAACAGGGCAAATGCAAGTGATGTTTTGCGGGACTCGGTGGGCTCCAGCCAACTCAATTATCTTTATATCCCACTTGGCAAGAATGCCAACACGCAGATCAAACATTTGCTGTGGTCGGCTGAGGTGACCCAGGCCGCATACCAATTTCCGTTCAAAGACAAGTATTTCGCCGTACACAACTACGGTTGGGCAAAAAGCACTGGCGAGTCTCCGTCGCCTTGGGATTGCTACAAAAACAATGAAATCGCCAGGTTCTTGACCGATGCCGGGGCCAGATTTTGTTTTACCGTCGTACGTAATCCCTACAGCCGCCTGCTGTCCGGATATCTGGATAAGATAGACAAAAGGCGCCGGCGTATTACGAATTCCGGGCCAAGATATTCGTTGCCCCGAACTCCGGACAATTTTGCCGAGTTCGTCGACATGGTCGCCGAGCAAAGCGATCTGGAATGCAACATCCACTGGAAAGCCCAGACATTCAAGCTTTTCTTGCCCTTCCTTCGATATGATTTTGTCGGGCGATTTGAGCAATTGTCGGATGCATTTGCTGCAATCACGCGGCGATTGGGAGGTGACCTCGCGTCCGTTCCGAGCAACCAAAGGCACAGAACCGGTGCCGATGGCCTGGTCGAGCAATTGTATGACCGGGAATTGGCCAGGAAGGTATTTGTTCGATATCGCAATGACTTCGACAGTCTCGGCTACGCGGAGGATTACCGGCATCTTTCTCCCATCGGAGAAATAGTCCCGTGCGCCGGCTCGCAATACGTTGCACGTTTTGGCGAAATCATGGCGGTCCCACACAGGGAGCAGGCACGGGCGATTTTGCTGAGCAACGCGCTGCGCGATTCAGCTCAGCGCAATGGTGATCTCCTGATATTGCATCCTTCCTTTACTTGACCAACGGGAGATTGGGCGCTTGCGTGCAAAAGTCATGTTTACTTTGGAACACGGAGAATTGTCATGAGTGAGCGCGCATCTGCGAGGAGGCAGGTTCTTGAGTTGATCCCAAAAGACGCTGTAGGTGCGGAGATCGGCGTCCACCTTGGTGATTTCTCGGCGCAAATCCTGAAGGTCGCTTGCCCGCGCGCACTTCATCTGATCGATCCGTGGTTATACCTCCCACAGTCCGCATACCGGAGTTCATGGTACGGAGGCCTAAGGCATAATCAACAGGAAATGGACGAAAGGTAGGCGAAAGTTTGCGCACAATTTGCGGCCGAAATGCAAAAACGGCAAATCGTCGTGCATCGTGGATTTGCTTCGGACGTAGCCAAACAATTTAACCAGGGAGAACTCGATTTTCTATACATAGGCGGCGATCATACCTACAAGGGCGTATCGGCCGACATCGAGTGTTATTGCGAAAAACTCAAGATCGACAGCGTGTTGATCGCGGACGATTATAGTCTCGGTGGTTGGTGGGGCGACGGGGTTGTCGGGGCCGTTCACGACGCCCTAAGCACGAGACAATGTATCGTGGTATTCGCATTGGGAAACCAAATTGTATTGAAGCGGATTGGATGAATTTGACTGAACGTTGGATTGCAGTGAAAGCTGCCTTGCAGCACGCCTTGGCGGCAAGCGCGGACGCCTGAAAGTGCGAACGCTGTGGGCGCCGCTGAGATTTCCACAGTTACCCCATTGTCCTATGCGTCGACGGAGCGGGAATTGCACACCAAAGCTCGTGTTGGCGGCGGCCGCGAACGTTGATACATTGGGAGAGAAGACGCACGTCTGTCCCTGAGTGGCGCGATAATGTATGAACCTGCGGTGATCGAAGGTTGGAAAAAACTTCGGTTTCATTTTTTTCCGGAGTCGCAAATTCGTCGATTGCGCGACATGTCGGGTGATCTCTCGATTTCCCTGGTTCGGCCCAGCCTTGTTGAAATACCCGGGGGTGTCACGACCCAGGGAGCCGCTGACGGCAAGACAATTTCTGGAGTTTATGATCGCAACAACTGTCTCGTTGCGTCCTCTTTTCGGATACGTGGAAAGGACGGTCGGGTGGATGGGGACGCCGAACCCGATGACTTATCCAAAGCAGTGCGAGATGAACGAGATGCTTATTATCTCGGTCGCGGATCGAGTCACTACGGCCACTTTATCCTGGAAACCCTGTCCCGCGCGTGGGCGTGGAACGAATTTGGACGGGATCGCGTGCCGGTATTGCAATCGTCGGTTCCCCAATTCGCGCGCGCGTTCTTGGCGCTAATCCCTGAGTTGGCCGAACGGATTGAGATCATCAGTGCTCCAAGGCGCTTCCGAAACATTCTGGTGCCGGGCGCAAGCTTCGTCATCGCCCGCGAAGCCCACGTTGAATTTAAGCGCATGTGTGAGCGCATGGCTGGGCACGCGATGATCCGTTCCGAGCCCGTTACCGATCAGCCGCTTTATCTGTCCCGCGCAGGTCTCAGTTTGAGTCGCCGAACGCTCGAGGGAGAAACGTGGCTGGAACGATCGCTTGAAAGAGAGGGCTTTCTGATCGTCCGGCCCGAGACTTTGCCCGTCGCGGAACAGATTGCCCTTGTAAACCGACACCGGTGGATAATTTCGCCGCAGGGCTCCGCATGTCATACAAGGCTGTTCTCGCGAATTTGCACAAATTTCGTAACCGTTACGTCAGATTACCTAAATCCGAATTACATGCTCTGTGACCTCCTGTGCGAGGGCACGTCGCACTACCTGAATGCGCTCGCGCAGCCGCAGATCGGAACCCGGGTGCGTCTGGCGAGGTTCTGGGAACCGCGGCTGCTCGACCGGGTGCGGCTTCTGGGCGCGCTGAGGCAGCTGGGGCTGGTTCGGAATTCCGCAGTCTTCGACGATCCGGCGCCGGATCTCAACGGGTACAAGCTCAGATGGATCGAGGCGGCTCGAGCGCAGATGAAGACAAGGCCGGATGACAAAAAAAAGCTGCTGGAAGCAATCGACGAAGTGACCGCGTCCCTGGATGCAACCGAATGAAAATCCTTCGGCCGCGGGCATGTCGCAGGAATTCATTCGCTTCTCGTCATTCGCCGATCAGCGCCTTCCTGCTACTGTCTCTAAGAAACTACCGGAACGGATAGGCCGGGCGACGCTCGTAATCGTGGAGACTTGACCGCCGCCATGGCAGTACCATGAGTATGCCGGAAAAACACCTTATCCGTGAGCATCGCGCGTCCGCGGATAGCGGAATGCCCTCCTCTTGCCGTGCCTTCCGCGTTCGAATACGACGATGCTGTCATAAAAGTGCGTGGATAATGTCGAATCTGTGAACTTCGTGGCGTTGCGCACGTGTACACCGCTGAGCTCGTCGATAAGTTGCTTGCAGAGTTCGATGAAGGTCCCCTCGCTCCGCGAACCGCCACCGTATTTTTCCCAGTATGCCGTGTGCATGTCCTCAACCATATAGACTCCATTCCGGTCCAGCCTCGGATAGAGATGCCGAACACTTGAAGCAACATCGTCTATCTGGTGACTGCCATCGTCGAGGACGATATCCGGCAAAACCTCTCCGCACACGGCTACTTCGGGAGCATTCTGGAAAACTCCCCGTACCATTCGTCGTTGCGCGCTGCTTTGGCGATCAGGCTGAGACAGTAGACGCGTACAAGCTTTTCCTCTGACGGCAGGGTGCCTGCCAGAGTCCCCTGTATTGCCCTGAGCATGTTGTCGAGACGCTGCGCATCGTGCGCGAAGGTTTGCGAATCCGTATCGGATTTGTCGTTGGGATGCACGCGGTTGAAAAAATGAATTTCCTTGAATGGCGGCAGCCAGGTATCGGAGTGCTACCGCAGGACCCAGTGCAGCCACGTCGTTCCCGCCTTCTGGGCGCCAATGCACAGGAAGTCGGGATAGCGAAGCCTTTGCTGGCCGTTCATACCGGATAGAACCTTCTGTCGATGGTTTGCCTGCGGCCGCCCGAATGGAAGTCCTTACGGGGCAGTCGGTAGCGGATATGCAACACACCCTGCCGATTTCAATGCGATTGTGAAGCCGCGCACGCATCGCGATAACGCTTTATTGGCCCGTCGGAAACAAGCTGCTACGGTTCCCGACCGATGCATGTCTGGAGCCGTGCTACGCGATGCCAAAATCCGCCTTTATTGAGGACCAACAACGGCTGCACTTCTACTTTTTCGACAAACCGCAAATTCGCCGTTGGGGCCGCATTTGGAAGGACCTTTCGATTGTTGCGAAGAAGCCCGAACTTCTGGATGTCGAGCGAGCCGTTACTACTCGCGGATCCGGGGACGGCACGAGAATTTCGGGAGTGTATGATCGTGACAACAAGCTTGTCGGTCCCTCTGTTCGCACTCGCGGCAAAGAGCGTCGCCCGGACGGTGAGCCCGGACACGACGAACTGAAGCATGCTCCGGACGACCGGCGAGATGCGTATTATCTGGGCCCGGGATCGAGTCATTACGGTCACTTCATTCTGGAGACGCTGTGCCGCGCCTGGGCGTGGCGCGAACATGGCGCAAACCGCGTCGCGGTCTTGCAAACGGCTGTTCCGCGCTTCGCGCGCGACCTATACGCCTTGATTCCTGGTTTGCTGGTAAGGCTCGAGGTCATATCGACTCCGACGCGCTTCCATCGGATGCTCGTGCCCGGCCCTGGCTTCGTGTTAGCCCGCACTGCGCATGTCGAATTCAAACAATTGTGCGAACGTATGGCTGAGCAGATTGTGGCACGTCCAGGGCCGCTTACCGAACAACCGCTTTATCTCTCCCGCGCAGGTCTCAATGCCGAGAACCGGCGAACGCTCGAAGGCGAGATGCGGCTGGAAGTCTTCCTGGAAGGCGAGGGGTTCCTGGTGGTTCGTCCGGAAACCTTGCCTGTCACCGAACAGATTGCGTTGATCAACAGGCACAAATGGATACTTTCTCCGGTGGGTTCTGCGTGTCACACGAGACTGTTTGCGCTGGAGGAGACAAATCTCGTCACGATAACTCCAGCGCAATTTAATCCCAATTATCTGCTATGCGACTATCTGTGCGAGGGCGGTTCGCATTATATCAATGCGCTCGTGAAACCCGATATCGGAACAAACGTTCGATTGGCACGCTTTTTCGAACCGGTGGCTCTCGATGGAGACCGTCTTCTCGGCGTGCTTAAACAGCTGGGTCTTGTTCGTGCTTCCAGTCAGTTCGGTAGATCACTGTTCGACCTGAGCGAATACAAGCTTCGATGGATTGCGATCGCGCGTCATCAAGCAAAGAGGCGGCCACAGGAGGAACCCATCCTGTTGAAGGCCATCGAGGAGGTGACGGCTTCGCTCGAAACGGTGCGATGACACAAGGGCTGCTCCGCGAATGCCCTAGGAACGTCGCGGTGAAAATTGAAGATAAGGTTGCGTTGAGAACCACCGGCCCAGAGTCCACCTTTGGGATAGATGACGACGGAGTTGTCGTGCTCTTGCAAGACATACTGGATTGCACTCGTGCCCGTCTTTGGCATAGAGCGTTCTGCCCATCGAGCCGTTTTCAATGCGGTGCGAGAGATGCGCGGCTCATTCCCGGTTCCGTGGCCGAGGCACCTTCAGGGCTTTTCTTATGCCGTGCCTTCCGCGTTCGAATACAACGATGCTGTCGTAGAAGTGCATCGACAGCGTTGAGTTGGTGAATTCTGTGGCGATTCGAGCGTGTACGCCGTTGAGTTCGTCGATGAGATGCTTGCAGAGCTCGATAAACGTTCCCTCTCGGCACAAACCTCCGCCAAACTTCTCCCAATATGCCGTGTGCATGTCCTCAACCATATATACTCCGTTCCGGTCGAGCCGGGGATACAGGTGGTGAAACGTTGCAATGACATGATCCATTCTGTGACTGCCGTCGTCGAGTATTGCATCCGGCGGACCGAACTCGTCCAGCACGCTGTCGAGAAAACCTTTCTGCGCCTGATTGCCGATCCGTACTGCGATCTGGTCCTCCTGGAATTCGCTGCACTGTGGCCGGATGTCGAGCCCCACGATTTGCGCATGCGGCCCGAAATACCGCTTCCACATCTGCAGCGAGCCGCCCTCGCCGCAGCCGATTTCCCAGAATACGACGGGGCGGTAGACGAAGCGGCCAAAGTGCTGCTCGTACGCCGGGAAATAGTGCTTCCATTTGTGAATGGTGCGCTGGTCGTTCGTCAGGAAATCCGCCCACAGGTTCATCCGACACCGCTCCGTTCGTTGTGCTCGATGCGCAATATCGCTCAGCTGCGCGCAGTCGCGGGAGCACCACGTCCCGCGCCTGCCGCCATCGACTCGAGGAACAGCCGGAATCCCTCCTCTTCCGGCCTGACATTCAGGATCTCCTCGCGCTTGAGCAGGTCGAAATAGCTCAGGCGCTCGATGGCCTCCATACTGTCGAAAATCGGGGTGAAGTCGACGCGCGGAGCCTTCCAGACGATGGCCTGGGGATTTCCCCGTCCTCCCAATGTCACGTAGCTGTACATGGGGAAAAAATCATGGATTGCGAAGCCAACCTTGTAGACATCGCCATGCCAGGCCCAGCTTTCTCCACCCGCCCGTTTGCGAAAGCTGAGCGCTTCCGTCTGGTTCGGCCACGCACTATAGACATCCACCGGAAGCACGTCGTCGATCAGCCAGACCGTGTGATCGTGCGCACACGCAAGCGAGTTGCAAAAGTCGCGAAGAGTCTGCTGGAAAGTATGAAATCCATCGAGAAAAATTAGGTCGAACGTCCGCGACGGACCGTGCCGGGTAAAATACTGATCGGAGGGCATCTGATGAAACTCCACGCCCTCCCGCCGGTAATTGGCGAGGTCAAACTGGAAACTCGGGTCGACGGCCACTTTACGTTCGAAGTCCAGCGCATTGAAGGTCTTCCCGCGGAAGACGCCAATTTCCAGATAGCTTCGCGCGCCGACGTGCCTGGCAATTTGATTGATCCTGCGGACTGAGTGCGTTTGTCCGATCGCCCTGTCGGCTGGCGCATCGGGTGGTTTGAGATGTGCCATCCTGTTCTCCGCACTGCCAGGATCGTGTACTGTGTCATCGCTTGTCCGGTCAATGAGATCGACTGCCCTCTCGACATCGAGGACCCAGTCTGTCCGTCGCGTCACCGGTCCCCCACGGTCACAATGGTTCGCACTGCATCGGGCGTAAATTGCGTCGCCATCGACGAGTTCGTCGCACAGGAAATAGGTTAGCGACGGTACGCTTCCGCAGAACATCAGGGATGTTCTTGACCCCTCCACGAATGCCAGCGAGTGGAAAGCCGATCCTTCGCATCCGCTTACAACATCGCTGTTGCGCAAACTTGCAAGTTGTTCCGCAAAACTCAACTTTTCCGGAAAAATGATCCGTGCCTGGGCGGAACTATCGAGTCGCCCTTGGAGCTCCTCCTCGTTCAACACACGCCTGCGGACCTTCGCCTCGCTTCTCGCCAGATAGATCATTCCGGATTGCGGAGCAGGATTGGGCGCCGTGTGCTTCAGCACAGCAAGCGAGCTCACATTGACGAACCCACGCGATTGGAGTGTCGGTTCCTGAACCCGCAACGTCCGGACTTCCAGCGGAACGCTACAGAACCGTATCCGGTCGAGCGCGATTCCGAGGTGACGAAAAACGCCTTCCATAAAAGGTTGAAGACTGGGGGGGCCCCAAGGGACGAAGAACACTATTGGTTCGGGCGAGTGAACGACCTCCCGGCTGTAAAATCGCTTGCAATA
>PKWC01000214.1 GCA_003131925.1 Alphaproteobacteria bacterium
GGGGGCAATGGGTGCGGAAAACGGCGTTCCCCTTATGGCGAATGACGGAGCGGCGAAGGCGTATGTACACAGCCTTGGCGAAGCGCTTCACTATGAGTTCAAACCTCTAGGTGTCTACGTCACTGTACTGGCAACCGGGTTTACGAACACGGCGGTGCTCGGAAAGTTCGGCTTCGATCCGAAGACGATGCCGTTGAAACCCATGAGCGTCGAGCAGTGCGTATCTGAGGGCCTCAGAGGTCTGCGCATAAACCGCTCCAGAATCGTTCCAGGCCGGCTGAACCGCATCATGAATGCCCTCGTGCCCGCTTCTCTTGCGCGGAGGATGGAGGCGGACATGCTTGGTAAAGGGCTTGCGAGCAAGGCCGCTACAGCGCCACGACCGTCTGAGGCGTGATTCGGCGCAACGCATGCACGTCCGACGGCGCAGTATCGGGAATTCCGGTGAGAGGACATCTGACCATCGGAGCAAGCATCTGTGTGTCGAATGGGACCGATGGATCGGCTCTGAAACTAAAGACCAATAGTTCACAAGAGCACATCCGATGCCGCGTAGGGCTTGATGCTTTCGGCGACGGAGTCGGCGATGTGCTCCTTCGTGATCACGCCGACCACATTGCCTTTCCGCGGAATCCTGCCGCCTGCGCTCACAACCACGGCCATCGTCGCTTTCCGGCGCCACATACGTCCAATGGCGTTGAACATGATGTCGTCTTCACGTGCGATCGTGAAATTGCGACTCGCAACTTCACCCAGCGTGAGGCCCGTAAACGCCCCTTCGAGACCGTGTCTGAGTGCGGTATTTACCCGCAGGACGCCGGCGATCCCGTCCCCGTGCGTGACGACAACATGCCGCAGGCGGCCGCCGTGGTCCGGCAGCTTCAGGAAATCGTCGAAGCCCATCGCGTCCGGCAGGACGAGAACGCCGCTGTCCATCACGTCGGCGGCGCGACGCACAAGAAACATGTTCGCGTGCAGCGCCTTTGGAATGAAATGCCGCCTGGCAAGCAGCTTGATCGAGTAAATGTTCTCTGCCGAGAACACACGACGACAACCGATGCCGACCGCAACGGCGATGATCATCGGCATGACGATGCTGTAGTTGAGCGTCATCTCGAAAATCATCGTCACGGCGGTCATTGCCGCGCCAGTGGCGCCGCCCACCATCGCCGCCATGCCGACCATCGCGAAGGCGGGAACACTGACGCCTGCGGCCGGAAAAGCGAGCTGCAACAGGGCGCCGAACGCGCCGCCGAGGGTAGCCCCCATGTAGAGTGATGGCGAGAAAATGCCACCGGACGAGCCTGAACCAAGGCTCAAAGACGTCGCCGCGAGCTTGCCGACGAACAAGAGTGCCAGGAACGGCGCGGTTGCGAGGCCGCCCATCATCACCGCTTCGATGGTCGAATAGCCGACGCCGTCGATCTGATAGTGGCCGGAAAGCCGCAGAAACGCATACATCATCGCTCCCACGATGCTCATGCCGATGGCATGGCGCAGATACGGGTTTGCGATGCGATCGAACTTTTCTTCCGCCAGGTGCAAGCCACGAATGAAGCCGGCCGCTCCGACGCCGGCAACAGCACCGAGCGCGGCGTAGGCGATCAGCAGATAAACGTCGGCCAGGTGAACGGGAAGCATACCCACCGCCGGAACGTTGAAGGCTGGCCGTGAACCGAAGAAGAGGCGTCCGATGAACGTGGCCGTTCCCGTCGCCAGCGCAACAGGCAGAAAGGTTCGTGTGCTGACCTCGGGCATCATCAGCTCGACGGCGAAGATGACGCCGCCGATAGGGGTGTTGAAAGTTGCGGCAATTCCGGCTCCCGCACCCGCAGCGACCAGTGTGATGCGCTGCCACGCTTCGAGCCGCATCAACTGCCCAATGCTCGATCCGAGCGAAGCGCCGATCTGGATGATCGGTCCCTCGCGCCCCACTGCCGAACCACTCCCGATTGCAAGCGCGGAAGCGAGGGACTTCACGACCGCAACAACGGGACGGATGCGGCCCTCGTTGTAGAAGATCGCATCCATGACTTCGGGAACACCGTGCCCGCGCGCTTCCGGCGCGAATGTCCTGACGAGAGCAACCACCCCGAGACCACCGATGACGGGAACGAGAATCACCAGCGCTCCCCAGGGCGAAGCCGGCGTGTAAACGTTTGTATCATAAACGGCGGAAACCTGGCCGAGGAACAGCAGGTTGTGAACGAGTGCGATCAGTGCCCGGAACAGAATGGCGCCGAATCCCGTCACGACGCCCACGAGGATCGCGACGAGCGAAAACATGAATAGGTTCACGGATCGCTCGGCTGGACCTGCACTGTTGATCATCTTATTGACCATGTCGATTCCGGCGCGCCGAATGTTGGTGGTGCCACACCCGCGAGCGAACATACAGGCGGTCCTTTTCAACTGAAACTCCGAAGACGGCTTCGCTCGACTCAGAGCGTCTGGCGCCAGTCGTTTAGCTTGGCCTTTTTGGGATTCGATTGGTAAAGAGGGCGCCAAGCCTCGCATCGAAAGAGGTGCGAGGAGAATGAAGAAATCCGCCTCGCAAAATTGGAGCTGTTCACACCTCCTGGATACCCACTGAGTTGGGTGGTCATCGGCGTCCAAACCAAGAAGCGATCCGCGTCCGAACCGCATTGCGTCGCGCGCGTCGGCAACATCTGTTATGGTGAAAGCGCTGAAAAACCGGGAAGCGAAGAATGCCGAAGATGCTGCAAAGTGTTCACCCACTGGTCTTTCTCGTGGTCGCAACCACGCTGGAGGTCAGCGGAGACGCCGTTGTCCGAATAGCAATCTACGACCACACTGGACTTGTTCGAAGTGGGCTTTTTCTAGCTGGAGCGGTATTGCTGCTTGGGTATGGGTCATTTCTCAATTTGGCACCATTGGAGTTCGGGCAAGTAGTCGGCCTCTACATCGCGACGCTCTTCGTGGTGTGGCAGATCATCAATTTCGTTGCCTTCCGCACGTCGCCTACGATACCGATTCTCGTGGGCGGCGCGTTTGTCCTTACTGGCGGGGGAATCATCTCGTTCTGGCGGCAATGACGACCGATGTCTGCGCCAGAGCCCTTCGGCGTCTTCGTTATGCCGATTTTTTTGCGGTGGCGGCCGGCGTTCTAGCGGGCGTCGGAGTAGCGCTCCAGTTTCCGGGGTCCGCCATGGATGCGATCTGGAACCTGCGTCCGGCGCGCCGCACTCTGCTCATGCCATATCATGTGTGGCTCGGACCCGGCTTCCTTGCCGTCGCCGTCGCCGTCGCCGTCGCCGTCGCCGTCGCCGTCGCCCTCGCCATTGTCATGCTATTGGCTTGCATCGGCTGTTTCCTCCATCGCAAATGGGGCTGGTGGCTGGCAGTGGCGATCACGCTGTCAACGGGCCAATGCAGCGGAGATACTCATGAGTCCGCCATGAAAAGCCTTTGCTTCGTTTCTTGTTCGTAGGAGCCATCCCAACGCAAGAGCACTGGACCAAAAAGCCAGCCAAAAAAGGCAGACGCGCCCATGCCAAGCGTGTACCACGCGGCCAGAAACGGCGCGGTGTTTTCCGTGCAGTGCAGCGCATAGATAAAGGCGCCCGCGCCCCCCCCGGCAAGGCCGACGACTGCACCCGCCTCCCGCAAGCGCGTCGGCGCGAGCCCGCGCATGGCCCAAACGAGGCCAGCCAAAGGCGGAATTGCGAGCAGTAAAATGCGCCACGGACAAACACTTGCGGATTCGCCCATCACCATCGGAATGCGGCCGTGGGGCGTGGCGCGTGCCAACTGAACAGTCGCCACAGCAGTTACAAGAAGGAGCGGGACAAAAACCCAAGCGATGCGCCCGCGACCGCTGGTTGCCGGTCGAGCCACGCGCTCGGCCGCGAGCCCGGCGATGATCGCGAACGCCAGCGTATAGGCTTGCTTCGTCATGAACATGCCGGCGCCCATGGCGTGGTGAATGTCCGGGCGCAGGCCGAAAAAGACCAGCATCAGTGTTGCAGAAAGGATGATACCTGTGCCGGCACCGATGAAAAGCCTGCGCGCCACATACCAATGCGACACCGGTGCAAGATCGGCAGAGAGGACCGCTACGATATCGCCCGTCATTTTACGTCGCCGCCGCTTCGCAAATAGGAACCCAGCTTCTTCAGGCCGCGATGCACCGCAACCTTGACCGCAGTTTCACTCATCCCGCGCGCCTGCGCCGCCTCTGCATTGGAAAGCTCGCGCAACTTGATGTCGCGGATCAGCGCTTGCGTCGCAGGCGGCAGACTCTCAAGAGCCTTTTCGATGTCATAGCGGGCCTCGACGCCTGCGCTCTCGTCCTCCACGAACAACGAAGGCGCATCATCAAGCGGCACGGTCGGTTTGCGTCCGCTGCGCCGGAAGTGGTCAACGAGCTTATGGCGGGCGATCGCGTAGCTCCAGGCTGTGAACATCTGCGAACGATCAAATGTGCCGCGGCGCGTGTGGATGGCGATAAGTGTTTCCTGAACCAAGTCGTCAACCTCTGCCGTATCCCGGCTTAGCCTCTTGCCAAAGAAGATACGCAATCGCGTCTGCATCGTGTCGAGAAGCGCCCGATACGCCACTGCGTCGCCATCAAGCGAAGCAATCATCAGCGCCCTAAGGTCTGATTCTGACGCTTGCACGTCCTCTCCCCAACGAGTTCGCTCTGATACGCCGAAAGGTTACGCAGCGGACATCACTTGATGCCAGGCAACAGGGTATTGCCCAACTGCCCTCACGGCGCAACCGTCGCCTATAAAATCGAAGTATCGGGAAAAAACTGCGGCGAGCATGTAACGGGTGGGTCAGCCACGACGAATGTAGCCGGGAAGCATCATCTGTGATGAACAACAATCATGAAGCGCATGATAGCCCTAAGAAACGTGATTGCCGCAGTTGCACTGCTTTCGGCGGCGAAGCCCGCGCTCTCCGGAAGTGCGGATAGCCGGAACTTGACGGTTGTCGAACTGTTCCAGAGTCAGGGGTGCTCGTCCTGTCCGTCCGCCAACGCAAACGTGATGGCATTGAGCGATCGGCCGGATCTTCTGACGCTGAGTTTCGGCGTCACCTACTGGGACCAGCTCGGCTGGAAGGATACCTTCGCGTCTCCACTGTACACGGCCCGCCAGTGGGACTACGCGCGCGCGTTCCATCGCGACCAGGCCTTTACACCCGAAGTCGTCGTCAATGGCCGCGCCGACGTGGTGGGTCAGAACCGAAGCGAACTCGAGGCGCTCGTCCAACGCGAGGCCGCTTCACCAAGCGCGCCAAGCGTTTCGATTGCAAACGGTCAAGTAAGGATTGGAACCTCCGACATCCATGCAACCAGTGCGGATGTCTGGCTCATTCGGTACGATCCGAACATTGAGCGGGTCCCCATCTCGCGGGGCGAGAATGAAGGCCGCACGCTGCCGCATAAGAATGTCGTGAAGGAGCTCGTGAAGCTCGGTAGCTGGTCGGGTAGAGCGAAAACCTACGAGCTCCCGCAAACAGCGCGCAGCGGACTTCGCTTGGCCGTACTCCTCCAACAGGGTCCCGGCGGCGTCATTCTCGCAGCAGCCCGCAGTTGACGGTGACCACTAAATCAAACACGGCGGCGCTCACGCGCCGCACACCGAAGTTCCACAGGGTGTGGAGCGCCATTGGCCGCGGCGATGCGGCTTTTTCCAACGAGAATTGAAATGCTTCGTTATGCAAAAATCACGGGCCTCGCCCTGATCTTGAGCGCCGGCGTTACCGGCGCGGCTCTGGCGCAGAGTTCCGCCAGCGGTGCGATGTCGGACGGTACTTCGAATTCGAGCGCTGCGATGTCGAGCGGCGCCGCGTCCTCGAGTGACGCAATGTCCAAAGGGGGCGCGACGACCTCCGGCGACCACATGGCCACTGTCGGAAAAAAGAAGAAGCCCGCAGCCCACGATGCGATGTCTTCCGGCTCGATGTCCTCGGGTTCTATGAGTTCGGACGATCACAGTGGCTCCATGTCGTCGGCGTCGGACACGTCCACGACACCGCACTGAGGTTTACTGCGTTGCAGGGTTTGCGACGCGGTTATGAATGGCCGGAGGCCGCTCCCCTCCCTACGCCTCCGGCCATTCGCATTTTCCCTGAACGCGCTCGGCGGTGCGGCAAATGTGGCGGAGGCGGAGCGACACACTTCATCAACTTAATTTGTAGTTGCCGTGAGTCGTTACCCGACGCGGCGACGCAACGAACTCAGGTGACAACCGGCAAAGATGTCAGACGCGCGCAATGGCGTCGACAAGAAAGGAAGTGTCATCCGTGTCCAGGATATCATCAAGACGAAGGGTAGCGCACCGGACAGGATTCGAACCCGCGTGTCCGACTCGGCCATTGCTCCTGCTCTGCCACCAAGGATAAGGAGTGAGCAGGGTTTTCCGTGGTGCCCCCCTGTACCAGCCGATTTTCACCAAACCGCAACCTCCGTTTCATGAGCCCGAACTCCCCGCGGTTCGCTCAGCAGCCTGCGATGCCGGACAAGAGCTACGCCGGCGGACCGAGACGTGGAGACTTATGGTGCGTCAGCCATACGATCCCAACCTTGCAGTTCTGGGACAAACTGAACTCCCATCCGCTCGGTCAGGGCGACATGCTCAATTCGGAAATTGCTTAGTCCGGAACGTCAGAAAATTATTCGGACGCTGTGCTTCCAGAAGGCCGTGAGCGCCAGCCACCATTTGGAATGGCTTGGCGTATATGGTTGGGATCGGCGTTTTCGCAGCGACGGCAATCATCTCGTCAGCTTGGTCGCGATATCGCTCGAACGCGTTATCCGAATCCGGCGTGTGGCTCTCCCCCAGACGCAAACCCCGAACGCGGCCTTTGGTTGCCAGCAATATGCTCTATTGGGAGATCGTGGAAAAATCGTGATAGCGTGCCAGCGGCAGGTTGATGATTGGCATAAGCCCTGATCTGTTCGGGAGGGAGCGCAATTGTCGTCCTGTCACCCCTGGGACGGCGATCGGGCGTGAGGAGGTGTCACGTCCCGTCGCTTCTAGGCAAACTTTGATGTTCGATCGATGGCAACGAACAGATAAAGCTTGCCTTCTTCGGTGCGCACTTCGGCGATGTCGATATGAAAGTAGCCGATCGGATAGACCTTGAACTTCTGCTTGCTGGGTTTGTCGCCTTCGGTCTCCGGCAGCCGGCTGATGCCGTGACGCTGAAGGCAGCGATGCAAAGACGACCGCGTCAGGCGCGGTACCGTCGCCTGCAAGGCATAGCTCGTCCCTCCGCAGATCGTGATACAATGCACCACGACTCTTCGGGACTAAACACCTAGCAGTCTGCTGAAAAACC
>PKWC01000003.1 GCA_003131925.1 Alphaproteobacteria bacterium
TCGCCGGCCTCCAGGCTCAGGGCAAGCACCCTCTTGTGATCGTCGACGAAGCGCAGAGCCTGACCACAGAGGCCATCGAAGAGCTGCGCATGCTTTCGAATTTGACGCTGGGCGCGCGAGCGCCGTTTCAGGGCATCTTGCTTGGTCAACCCGAATTTCGCGCCACACTATCCGGACCTCATTTGCGGCAGTTCCGGCAGCGCGTCATCGCGTCTTGCCATCTGGATGCCCTGGGAGCTGACGATACGAAGCGATATATCGAGCATCGCCTAACGCGCGTGGGATGGTCCNNATCCAACGATCCGCACTTTTCCGATAGCGCATTCGAGGAAATCTACCGGCGAACTGACGGCATTCCAAGGCGCATAAACACGCTGTGCTCGCGGCTTTTGTTGCTTGGATATCTGGAAGAAAAGCATGCGATCGATGCAGACGAGGTCGTCAGCGTGGCGCGCGAGATGGCAAGCGAGCTCGGGCCGCTGACGCCGGATCGTGTGGACGTGGGGCTCGTCGATCCTTACTGGGATGCCGCTGCCAACGGAGGTCAACGAGGTCACGAGGATTTGCAGCCGCGCCTTGCGCGCGTCGAACGCGCGACCGAGCGTCATGACAAAGCGATCAATCGCGTGCTCGATCTGGCCCTCAAATATCTGCCGGCGCAGGGCTCCAAATGACGCTGCTGGCAGACGCGCCGCCGCCCGACAATCGCATCGTCCCGATTGCACGTCAGGAGAGGCCAGGCGTGGGGCTCGTCAACGCCTTGTCGGTTGACGTGGAAGATTATTTTCAGGTGGAAGCGTTCAAATCCGTCGTCGATCGCACCAGCTGGGATCATCATCCCGCTCGCGTCGCGGAGAACACCGCGCGCCTGCTTGACCTGTTCGCGAGTGCCGATGCACGGGCGACATTCTTTGTTCTGGGCTGGGTCGCTGAACGCTTTCCTGCCATCGTCCAGCGCATCAAGGCGCACGGACACGAGATCGCCAGTCACGGCTATGCCCATGAGCTCGCGCATGCCCAGACGCGCAACGAGTTCCGCGCGGATGTGCGCCGCGCCAGGAGCATGCTGGAGGATCTGTCCGGCGATCGCGTGCGTGGCTTCCGCGCGCCGACGTTCTCCATCGGGGGCGCCAATTGGTGGGCCTACGAGATATTGGCCGAAGAAGGCTATGAATACAGCTCGAGCGTCTATCCGATTTCGCACGATCTTTATGGCATGCCTGGCGCGCCGAGGGGGCCGTTCCGGCCGATGGATGGTCACGCGTTTCTGGAAATACCGGTCGCGACCGTGCGGCTGTTCAACAAGAATCGCCCCTGCGGCGGCGGCGGCTGGTTTCGGCTTCTTCCTTATGAGGTGTCGCGCTGGTGCATTCGTCGCGTTAATCGCATAGATGGCATGCCTTGCGTATTCTATTGCCATCCTTGGGAAATCGACGTGGAACAGCCGCGCCTGTCGCAAGCCTCGCTGAAATCGCGGTTTCGTCATTACGTCAATATCGGCGCGATGGAGCGGCGTATCGCACGGTTGCTTCGGGATTTTGCGTGGGGTCGGATCGACGAAATCTATCTGGGATCCTGCGCGACGCGCACCCGTGAGCGCAACAATTGAATGGGAGCGTCACCCTGCTCGAGCCGGCCGAAGGGCCGGCTTGGGACGCATTTGTGAGAGAATCGCCATCGGCGACCTTCTTTCATCTTTCGGGCTGGAGGCGGGTGATCGAGACGGCTTTCGGCCACAGGACATTTTATCTTGTCGCACGGCGCAGAGGGGAAATCTGCGGTGTGCTCCCACTCACCCAGGTGAAGAGCCTGCTGTTCGGGAATTCGCTTATTTCCAACGCGTTCTGCGTGCAGGGCGGCATCATCGCCGATGACGCAGCGACCTACTCGACGCTGGAAGCCGAAGCGATCAGGATTGCAACGGAACTGAAGGTTGGCTGTATCGAGTTCCGTTCGCAGGACTGCACGGAGCCTCGCTGGCAGATGAGGACCGGATTGTACGCGACGTTTCGCCGGCAGATCGCGCCCGATATTGAAGCAGGTATGAAAGCCATCCCACGCAAGCAGAGAGCGGTCGTTCGCAAAGGTATCGCCAGCGGGCTGCGCGCGGAAATCGACGAGAATGTCGAACGGCTTCACGATATTTACGCGCAGAGCGTTCGCCAGCTGGGAACGCCTGTCTTTTCGGCGCGCTATTTTCAGCTGCTGAAGGATGAGTTTGGCCAGGCGTGCGAAATATTGACCGTCGTTCGCGAGTCGCGCCCGATCGCGTCGGTGCTGAGTTTCTATTTTCGCGACGCAGTGCTGCCCTACTATGGCGGGGGGTTGCAGGAAGCGCGCGTCCTCGGCGGCAACGACTTCATGTATTGGGAGCTTATGCGCCGGGCCTGCGAACGCGGCTTTCGCGTCTTCGACTTCGGGCGAAGCAAGATCGGAACAGGATCGTACGAATTCAAGCGAAACTGGGGATTCGAGCCAACGCCACTCGGTTATGCGTTCTATTTGGTAAATTCCCGCGATATCCCCGACAACAACCCTCTAAACTCCAAATACAAGGTCGCAATCGGCCTATGGCGCCGGCTGCCGCTCTCCCTCACCAAGATTCTCGGTCCCCTCATCGTGCGTTCGATCGGGTGAAGAGAGTGCAGGATCTGCTTTTCCTCGCCCATCGAATCCCATTCCCGCCGAACAAGGGCGACAAGATTCGCTCCTTCCACATTCTTCGTCATCTCGCGTCCCGTTTCAAAGTCCATTTGGGATGTTTCTGCGACGAGGCAGCGGACCAACGTCACATTGCGCCGTTGCGCGAGCTCTGTTCAGAAGTGTTTTGCCTTCCGCTCGGTCGAACGCAAATAGCGATGCGGAGCTTGCGGGCGGTTGCCCTCGGAAAATCGATATCCGAGGCGAGTTACCGGGACCGGCGGATGAGCGCATGGATCCGTGACACGCTCGGCAAGCATGAGATTAAAGATATTTTTGTGTTCTGCTCCGCGATGGCACCGTACGTCCTCGGGTGCTGTTCCGACCGGCGCGTCGTGATTGACATCGTCGATCTCGATTCCGCGAAATGGGAAGCTTATGCGCGTTCGGCGCCGTGGCCCTTGAGCACACTTTATCGTTTCGAACAGCGGAATGTGTTCTTGCTCGAAAGGCAGGCGGCAGCAGCGTGCGATCGCGCCCTGTTCGTCTCGAAAGCCGAGGCGAACGCATTCCTGAACCTCGCGCCCGAACTGTCCGGTCGGGTCGAATATCTGGAAAACGGCGTTGATCTCGATCGGTTCGATCCGGCGCATGTTTTTCCCAACCCGTTTGGGAAGGGAAAGTCTACCATCGTGTTCACGGGCGCAATGAACTACCGCCCCAATGTCGATGCGGTTGTCTGGTTTGTGCAGGAAGCGTTTCCCGCTATCCGGCGCACGCATGCCGGCGCGGAATTCTGGATCGTCGGAGCAAATCCGACTGCCTCGGTCCGCCGCCTTTCCCGGCAAGCCGGCGTCCGCGTTACAGGTGCGGTATCTGACGTGCGGCCCTATATTGCGAACGCGGACTGCGCGGTCGCGCCGTTGCGCCTCGGCCGGGGCGTTCAGAACAAGGTGCTCGAAGCCATGGCAATGGCTAAACCGGTCGTTTTGACGCTCGCCGCCCATGAAGGCTTGAACGCGATCCCGGGAGAAGAGGTGCTTCTGGCAAACAGCGGTTGGGATTTTGCCCGATGCGTGTCGGACGTGCTTTCCGGCCAGTGGAATGAAATGGGTCGCGCCGCGCGCGCCCGCGTGGAGCTGGACCATCGCTGGCCGCAGAACTTGAACGTCCTAGATCAGCTCTTTCCGCAGCCGCCGGCGCCCGCAGCGGCACAGCCTGAGGTTGGGTCCGCCCCATGGATCTAACCGGAGTCATGCCGTGACAGAAGCTTTTCGTTTCACGGCTCTCGCCCGGCTCCACGAGAGTGACTGGAAAGCGGCGATCGCGAGCGCGGCAACCGTTCTGTTCCTTGTGTTGTTTGGCGCATTGTTTCATGGCGCGGCCAATGGCGCCTTCCAAGTCTGGGTAGTCTCGCCGGCTTTCAATCATTGCTTTCTCGTATTGCCCCTCAGTCTCTTCATGATCTGGCAGCGGCGCAGCACACTCGTGGGGGCAGGCGTTGTGCCCGATATGCGTGCCACATTTGTAATGCTCGGCCTCTCCGTCGCGTGGCTTATCACATCGCTCGCCAGCATTCTTGAAGTCGAGCAGTTCGTCGTCGTAACCATGGTCCAGGCGGCACTATTCGGCGTGCTGGGATTGCCGTTTTACAAGAGATTGGCGGCGCCGTTTCTCTATCTCTATTTTTTGGTGCCGAGTGGCACAGAGCTCATTCCCGCGCTACAGGCATTCACAGCGCAATTTGCCGTCTTGGGGCTTCATGTTCTCGGCATCCCCGTGTTTTCGACCGGTGCGGTGATTGAGATACCGGCCGGGACATTCGCCGTCGCGGAAGCGTGTGCGGGCCTCAGGTTTCTCATTGCCGCAGTCGCTTTTGGGGTGTTCTTCGCCGTCGTCACCTATCGGAGTTGGTTGCGGCGCACTGCGTTCATCGCCGTGTCTATCGTCGTCCCTGTGATCGCTAACGGCTTCCGCGCGCTTGGATTGATCGCGGCCGCGCAATGGGTCGGCAGTCCAACCGCGGTGCTCGCGGATCATATTATCTATGGCTGGATTTTCTTCTCGCTGGTTCTCGTGATGCTCGTCATCATCGGACAGCTGTTTTCCGATCGGCGCGATCACGACGACGCGCTGCCATCCGTGCCAATCCATCCCGTAGCCCACGCAAATCTTGCGCCGCGGATCGCGCTTGTGGCGCTTGCGTGTTTTCTTGCGGCAGCGGCGGGACCCGCCAGNNAACCCGCCACTGATTCTTTCCTGGTCGCGCCACGGATGCTCCTCGTACCGCAATCGGCGCCGCGCGTCGCGCTGCCTTGGCGGAAAGCCCGCGCGGCACCCGGCTGGAGACCGGTGATTTTGGGACCCACGCGCAGCTTTTTGGACACGTTCGTCGATGGTCCGTACAGAATTGACAGGTTTATCGCGCTCAACGGCGTGCAGGGCGGCGGCAACAGTGTTGTTCGCGCGGACAATCGCGCCGCAAACGAACAGTTGTGGAGCTTTGATTCAGCGAATTACGGAACTCTCTCGCTGAACGGGCACGCTGTTCCCGTGCGCGTCACGACCTGGCTCAAGGGCACGGAGAAGCGGATCGTCTGGACATTCTATGTCGTGAACGGACGCGCGGTCTCAAGCCTTTGGAGCGCGAAGTTGAATCAGCTCTATGCCTCTCTGACGGACAGCAAATGCGTCCCAGCTTATGTGGCCCTTTCGACAGAGGTTGCCGACGAGTCTGCGGGCGCGAGGGCGGCGGCACGCCTGCTCGCCGCGACCGAGCCTCTAGGCTCCTATCTTTGCGGACCTATGATAACGCAAACGCCTCGATAAGACGGAACAGAAGGAAGTAGCACGCCGCGGAAACGGATGTGCTGGCAGCGTGCATGGGTAAATTAACTATCATTCGCCGTTGATCACCTTTTCGTTGCTATCGACGCTATAATTTTTTATATTTTCGATTATTGGGTTTGGGGAGGGGGGATGCGTCGCATTCTTGGCCACCACGTGGCCACATCTTGGCTTGTGTTTGGAGTTCTGGAAGCCTCGGTGATGGTGGCAGGATGCTGCGCAGCGCTTTATTATCGCTTTTCCGGCTCGCCCTCTTTCGCCAACCCCGTGCTGTCTTTCGCGACAGTTCTCTCGTTCGGGGTCGTCGCCCTCATGCATTCCGGTGGACTCTACGATGGCGAAGCGGCGCTCAATCTCACGCGGGCCCGGCGGTGCATCGCGGCGATCACGGCGCCGATTTTCGCCCTTGCGGTCGGAACGACCGGAGAGCTTGCCAAACTGCCGCTGTCGAAGAACGGCAAAGCGGAAGAGGCACGCGCGCTCGTCGAGAAGCTGCTGAAATCGAACGCCGCGCCCGACATGGCGCCGCAGCTGAAAGCGCTTCTCGCCCAGCTCGGACCGAGCCATAGATGACGCGGCGTGGCGGGCTGCACCACTCGCCTGCGGCACTGAAAATCCTTCATGTGTTCGATCATTCACTTCCCATGCTCAGCGGTTACTCGGTTCGTAGCGCGGCCATTCTTCGAGAGCAGCGTCGTCGAGGCTGGAGCACGGTTCATTTGACCACGCCCAAGCATACTGCCGCGGGACCTTCGCCCGAGCACGTGAACGATCTGATCTTCTATCGGTCTAGCCCACTGTCGCCTATCGCCGGCGGCGCGCCGGTGCTTCGCGAGTTCGCACTCATTCGGTGCGTTGCGCGCGAAATTGAGCGCGTTGCGAAGATCGAGCTGCCGGATATTCTGCACGCGCACTCGCCGGCGTTGAACGGCATTGCTGCCTTGCTCGCAGCGCGGCGATTGCGGCTCCCGGTGGTCTACGAAGTTCGCGCATTCTGGGAGGACGCGGCAGTTGATCTCGGAACCGCTACGGAAGGTGGGACGCGTTACCGACTGACCAGGGCAATCGAAACCTTGGCCCTGCGCAACTGCGATGCAGCCGTAACGATCTGTGAAGGGCTTCGCCGCGATATCGTCGCACGGGGCATTTTGCCTGAAAAGATCACCGTGATCGCCAACGGCGTGAGGGTCGAAGATTTCCCGTTCCACAGCGATCCAGATACGGCGCTCAGGAGTTCTCTGGGGCTCGAGGGGCGAATCGTGTTCGGCTTTTTGGGTTCCTTCTATGGCTATGAGGGGCTAGACCTGCTCTTGTCGGCGTGGCCGGCGATGCTGCAGCGACAGCCGAACATCGTACTCTTACTTGTCGGGGGGGGACCGGTTGAAGAGGCGCTCAAAGAACAGGCGCAAAAATTGCGGCTGGGTGACAGTGTGCGTTTTCCGGGCCGCATTCCGCACGAAAAAATTCACGAATATTACAATGCGATCGACATCTTCGTGTATCCGCGCCACCGCATGCGTCTGACGGACACGGTGACCCCCTTGAAGCCCCTCGAAGCAATGGCGCAGGGCGGTGTGGTGCTAGCATCGGATGTCGGAGGCCATCGCGAATTGGTCGTCGACGGCGAAACCGGGCGGCTGTTCAGAGCCGACGACAGGGACGCGCTTGCCGGCGCCGCTCTGAAACTCATTGAGGACCGTGCAGCATGGGCGGAGATGCGGCGCAAGGCTCGGGAATTTGTCGAACGCGAACGGACCTGGACGGCGACGACGGCGGGATACGGAGAACTCTACGCACGTGCAATCCATGTGCGGCGAAAGCACCTTGGGCAGCTTTGAATTCGCCGCAATCCCTACGTCGGCTCAGCCCGAACTTTTCGAGTAACACAACCGCATTCCCTAGAAAGTATCGATTCTTCGTCAAAATCGCGCAACAATGCTCGGTATCGTGACCGAAGGGAGGCTTCGGGTCAGGAGGGGCTTAGAACACTCGTGCCCGACGCGGAATCTCGAAAGGGACAATGAAGAAAATTCTGGCAGTAGTTGGTACGCGCCCTGAGGCCATCAAAATGGCGCCGTTGATTTCGCGCCTCCGCGGCACGCCGGGATTTCACGTGACCGTTTGTTCGACCGGACAACATCACGAGATGATCAGGCAGGTCTTTAGTCTATTCTCCATCACACCGGACGTGGACCTGGAGGTCATGCAGCCGAACCAGAAGCTGAGCGAGTTGACGGCGCGTGTTTTGACTGGAATTGACGCTGCGATCGCGAATGTTCGGCCCGACCGGGTGCTCGTGCACGGCGACACGACGACGACGATGGCCGCCACGCTATCGGCATTCTACCAGCGAATTCCCGTCGGACATGTCGAAGCGGGATTGCGCACGGGCAACATCTACGCGCCATGGCCTGAAGAAATAAATCGAAAGGTCACCGATGCGATCGCCGACCGGCTGTACGCGCCGACGCCCGCCGCCCGCGACAACTTATTGCGCGAAGGAGCGATTGAGACAAGTATTGTGGTGACGGGCAACACCGTCATCGACGCGCTTCTCGACGTTCTCCACGGGCCGCTTAGCCAGCCGGCCGTTCAGAACGAGCTAATGGCGCGCTTTCCGTTTCTCGCGACAGATCGGAAGACGATTCTCGTGACTTGCCACCGTCGCGAAAGCTATGGCGAAGGATTCCGCGATATCTGTGCGGCACTCGCGGCACTTGCGCGGCGCCGGGATGTCCAGATCGTGTTTCCGGTGCATCGCAATCCAAATGTGCGCGCTGTGTTCTCGTCGCTCGACAAACTGCCAAACGTGCAGCTGATCGATCCGCTCGACTACCTGGAATTTGTCTTCCTATTGTCGAAATGCCACTTCGCTTTGACTGACAGCGGAGGAATCCAGGAAGAGGCTCCCACCCTGGGCAAACCAGTGCTGGTGCTGCGTGCGGTCACCGAGAGACCGGAGGCAGTCGTTGCGGGCACGGTGAAGCTTGTGGGAACCGACACCAGGCGAATTACCGATGCGGCCGGCGAGCTTCTGGACAGACCAGCCACGTATCTGGCAATGAGTATGGTCCACAATCCCTACGGCGACGGCAAGGCTTGCGACCGAATCATTTCATCATTGCTTGAGGAAATCTGATCATGGCCAGCTTTGACCTGCAGACCGTTTTCGCCGAACCTTCTGCAAAGCGCATCTCCGTATTCGGGCTGGGCTATGTCGGCCTTCCGGTGGCAGCGGCGCTGGCGAGCCGCGGTTTCGAAGTGATTGGCGTCGATATTTCTTCTCGCATTGTCGATGTGATCAACGCCGGCAAGATCCATATCGTGGAGCCGGATCTCGACATGGTGGTCCAGGCCGCGGTTTCCGCAGGCAAGCTGCGGGCGACCCTTGATCCGGAACCGGCGGACGTCTTCATCATTGCGGTCCCGACGCCGTTTACAGGTGACCATCAGCCGGACATGTCGAGCGTGCGCGAGGCGACCAACGCCATCGCGCCGCTGCTCAGCAAAGGTAACCTGATCATCCTGGAATCGACATCTCCGACGGGGACGACCGAGAATATCTGTTCCTGGATCGCAGAAACGCGGCCCGATCTCGTATTGCCCGATTCGGAACTCGACGACGCCGACATCCATGTTGCGCATTGTCCAGAGCGTGTGCTTCCGGGCAGAGTTTTGCGCGAACTGGTCGACAACGATCGGATCGTCGGCGGGATTTCGCCGCGCTGCGCCGCTTATGCGAGCGAACTTTATCGGACGTTCGTCCGAGGTGAAATTCATCTGACCAATGCGCGGACGGCGGAGCTCGCCAAACTGGCGGAGAACGCTTATCGCGACGTCAATATCGCCTTCGCGAATGAGTTGTCGATCATTTGTGACAGACTGGGCATCAATGTTTGGGAGATGATCAATCTGGCGAACAGGCACCCTCGCGTGCAAATCCTTGCGCCTGGCGCCGGAGTGGGCGGTCACTGCATTTCCATCGATCCCTGGTTCATCATCTCCGCCGCGCCGGAGGTAGCGAAAGTCATGCGTGCCGCGCGCGAGGTCAATGACAGCAAACCAAATTATGTCTGCGAAAAAGTCAAGGCGGCTGCCGCACGGCTGCGCCAGCCGGTGATTGCGTGCCTGGGCCTTTCCTACAAGGCTGATATCGACGATCTTCGCGCCAGCCCCGCATTGCATATCGTCGAGATGTTGGCGCAGGCGAATGTCGGCGAGCTTCTCGTCGTCGAGCCCAACCTGAAGCAGCTTCCTGCGAGCTTGCGAGAATTCGGTGGCGTGCGACAGACAGAGCTGCGGCAGGCACTTGCCGAGGCCGACATCGTTCTTCTTCTGGTGGATCATCGCCAGTTTCGACGGATCGATCGTGAAATGTTGAAACCGAAAATTACCATCGACACACGAGGCGTTTGGCGCTGAATACACGTTAAGCAGCTCGCTTCCTGACACCTCTATGGAAATACGCTTCGTCTGGCATGGCGCTCGCGCCGGTGGCGATGCACGAAGCGATGGCGACAATGCCCAAAGGCGGCGCAAGAAATGCATTGNNCGCGCAAATCATAAGTCAGTCGCAACGCGCAATCGGTTTGCCGGCTTTCGCGGCGCCTTCGCACGAAAATGCCCTGCGTTGAGCCAGGCTTACGGGTCGGTCCGAAAATAAGATTGGCCAATGGGATCAAGTGTAACGATGGCGCGCACCCGTGCGATTGTGTCATTGCTCAGCTCGTCGCGCCAGCGATTGGCGGCCCTGGCCGGGTCGCGGAAGACAGAGTAATATTCGCCCTCATGTTTCGCGGACAGACGAACAAACCGCTCTGTTTCCGGCGCCCAGTTGAGGCGCATTTGTTTGAATAACGATTTGACCTCGGTCGTTACATTGTTTGCCAGAGTTTCATATATGACAGTCGTCCCGCCGGCCGCACGGATGGCCGCATCGGCTTCCATGTTGGCCAGCAGCCAGGTCCAGGCATGTGTTTCAATTTCTTCCTGTTTGCCAAAGGAAGACGGGCTGAGGCCAATGCGGAGTGCGGATTGAGTCCGCAACAGGGCACCAAGACGCATCGGAGGTTCCATCACAGCCATTCTGGTGCCCCGAATCATGGAGCTTACATAGGCGCGTGGATCACGCAGGAGCAGGATGGGTTGCAATTCGTTGGCACAAGCTTTCAGGAACGCATTGGCTCGCCCATGCGCAGTAACGGACTTCACTACCGTCTTCATTGCGTGGTTCGCACGGAAGAAGTCCGGGATTTCGACGTGATTCGAGTCCAGTAGTCCGGCGCGTTCCAACCCTTTCGCGAGATAGATCAGGGCCCGACGCAGCTGTTCTGAGACGCTGCCACGATAGCGCTTCCGGAAAAATGGGCGTGTCCCGGTGGCACGCGCCGTGCGTGCGCCCGCCAGTCGATCAAGATAGGCGCGTGCAGCCTTTACCTGCGCGCAGGCGGGCTCGTCTTCAAACCAATAGGGCAGGAGATCGAGGCCCCGGTCGGCAATATCAGGCTCGTGCAAATAGAATACGTCAGGATGGCTATCGAATATCTTGCCAAGCCAAGTGGAGCCGCTGCGGGACAAACTGAAGATGAAAATCATTCGTTGCATCTGAATGGCCGGGATCCGGCAATCGGACTTTCAATGGGCCTACGTCTACAAACCAGGAATACTTCGGGGTGCAAATTCACGCGAACTGCAGATTCGATGTGACCTGGTGAACTCTAGAGCATAGAAGCACTTAAAGGAACCCGATATTAATGTTACTGCTAAAGCGGTCGCCACGAAGAAGGGGTCACTGCGAGAGAAGGTGGCTATATCAGCGTATTCTTTAGACAGCCGGAGATTGGAGTATTCCGTACAAAGTTGCGGCCATAGTCGAATGAGTGCTCGGCTGACAATTGGATCGGTGCGCCAAGGTAGGTATTCGCGAATCGCCGAGATCCTGCGGCCGGCTCGCTAAAATGGTACGGAGCTAGCATGTCATTGCCCGTTAGACACACTACGCTCTTCTGCGGTGCGCGGCTCGCAGAGCACAACGGTGAAGGAGCGGGCACCTTTCCTGCCTACGTGTCCATCCGTTGCGGTTGGTTGGATATGCCCTCGGCTTTGGAGTCGAATGTGGGCTCATGCGCGAATTAGTTCTGCTTGTCGCCATCGCCGGCGGGCTCGGCCTGACCGTTTTCTATCCCTTCGCAGGGGTCTTGCTGTGGGCGTGGTTCACCTGCATGGACCCTCACCAGGAGGCCTACGGGATTGTTGCCACACTGCCGCTCAATCTCGTGATCGCCTGCGTCACCTTGCTTGGCTTGCTGGTCTCGAAAGAGCGCAAGCGGCCGCCGGCGGACGCCACTTTTTACGCCGTCATGGCCTTTCTCGTCTGGTCGACGTTCAACACGTTTTTCGCCGTCGTTCCTGACGTCTCGTGGCCGATATGGAATCTGACGTGGAAAGTGTTTTTGCTGGGACTGGTGATCGCAATGTCGGCGACCAGCAAGGTTCGCATTCACGCGGTCGTATGGATCGTCGTCATTTCCTTGTTCTATTATGGAGTGAAAGGCGGCTTGTTCACGCTCGTGACGGGCGGTCACGCGCACGTGCTGGGGCCGTCCCAGAGTATTATCGGTGACAACAACCAGCTTGCCCTCGCACTTCTCATGTGTCTGCCATTGGCGAACTATCTTCGCCTACACTCTGAGAAAAAATGGGTCCGCTTTCTGCTCCTGGCAAGCATGGTCATTGTCTTCATATCGATTTTGGGGAGCTACTCTCGCGGGGCTTATTTGGCTCTCCTTGCTTTGGCTTTTGTGGCGTGGCTTCGTGCCCGAAACAAGCTGCTATATCCCATTCTGATTGTGGTTGTGGCCGTTCCGGCATTGTATTTCATGCCGCAGTCCTTCTACGATCGGCTGTATACGCTCGAGACGACCGACACCGACGCGTCGTTTCAGGGGCGCATCAAGGCGTGGCAGGTTGCCTATCACTATGCCGCCGAACATTTTCCGTTCGGCGCTGGTTTCTATGGGCCGCAACAGCCTCAAGTGTTCAACCAGTATTTTCCCGGCCAACCCACGCACGCGGCGCATAGCATTTTCTTTGAGGTGATGGGAGATAATGGCTTTACCGGTTTCGCGATCTATCTGGTGATCCTTGGCTTGGCCTTCTGGAATTGCTCCAGCATATTGCGTAGGGCGAGAGGCCAACCGGAATTTGCCTGGGCGCGCGATTTGGCAGCAATGATCCAGCTCACGCTGTTTGTTTTTTGCGTCGGCGGCGCGGCCTTAAGCATGGCGTATTACGATGTCTTTGCCATTTGCCTGGGTCTGCTCTCGGCATTGAAGCAACTGATCGGGCAACGAATGAGTCATAAGGAACCAGAACCAACCCCTGCCGTCCCAATGGTCGACGTAGCCAGCGAAAACGAATCGATATCCTGAATTGGGATTAGGTGGAGCGATGAGATCGTGGACCTTCGTTCCTCCGGAGTGCCAGCATACTGGGTACTGCGAGGGGATCGCAGAGTCATGCGCCGCTGTTCGGTGGAATTCGGGGCTGGAGGCGATTCGCCTTCTGTTCTTCCTTCCTGGCGTCATCGCCAGCCACACGCATCGCAAACAAGCCGTGTGTTCGTGTGCCGCGCTGCCGGAGATCATTCGTGATATACCAATGAATGACGAGAAACACTGCGATGATGGTGAGAAGGTAGTAGATGCCACCCATGATCGCGCGCCTTTTCATCCGACGAGACCATCCCAATTTTGCTTTCGGATTTCAAGACGTCGCCAATTGGAACTCGGTTGGACCCAAGAAGCTACCCGTCTCGCTGCGTCCTGGGGTCATGGAGGGGTCGTGGATGGGCATTGCCCGAAGAAACTGGATTAGATGCGAATGTTTTGCTGCCTGGCGAAAGCCCGTATAAACGCCCACGCCGCTTGGCTGGAGGGGCATCTAGCGGCCCACGGCCGCAAGGAGGAATGAGTTGTTCCGAAGGCGCACATTTCTTCTTGGAACCGCCGCGCTGGGCCTGGTGCAGCTGCGTGCGGCAATCCAATTGCACGCGCGGGCTTCTGAAAGCGAAAACTCGATCACGTTGAGCGATGCGTCGGGCGAGGGCGCCAGCGACTACCCACTACGGCTCGGGCGGCCGTTCGTCCAGGGCGAAATCGCTGGTGTGCCGCAAGCTCAGGTCGACGGGAGGGCCATCCCAACCCAGGCCGACATCAAGCTGCGCTGGCCCGATGGTTCGGTGAAGCACGCGATTCTGTCGTTCGTCGTGCCGCACATTCCGCGTAATGGGACATCCAAAATCTCCTTTGGAAGTGGAAATGTCGACAAAGGCGCGGGACTCAGCGCCGAGCAGATGCTCGATGCCGGGTTTGATTTCGATGCTGTTATCGCAATCACGCGCAATGGTCAGACGCAGCTCGCTTCTGCGCGCAGCATGTTAAAAAATCATGATTTTACTGTATGGTGTGAAGGGCCGGTTGCTACCACAATCCTGCTTGCCGACCATTCTGCCGCTAGGAAATACGATTTCGGCTTCGAACCGCTTCGGCCGCTCCGTCCGATTTTCCACGCGACCCTCTGGGCCGGCCTGCGCAAAGTTCAGGTGAGGACGATCGGCGAGAATTGCTGCACCGAATCGATGCAGGATATCTCTTATTCGCTGATCCTGAAATCGGGACTCGCAACACCTGCGGAAGTGTTCCGCCAGGACCATGTTCCGCACTACGCGGGCACGCGGTGGACCCATTCTTTCTGGATCGGGGGCGCGCCAAACTCTGCAATCGATGTCGATCACAATCTTGCTTACCTCGTGAAAACGTTTGCGTTTCCCAATTTCGATTCTGCTCTCGAAATACCAGAGTCCGTTATCGCGGACTCCTATGCGAAGTGGCAGAAGAAGCCCAGGAATCTCTACGATTCTGGCGGTTGGACGAAGGACATGGAAGACACTGGCGGACGTGACGACATTGGTCCATATACGTCACCGCAGGCAAAGTGGCTCTTCACGGGCGATCACCGTCTGTACGAGATTGTTTCGACGCAGGCTGATCTTGCTGGTGCCTGGCCGCTTCATGCTCGGGAGGGCAATCACGGGAAATGGTATGACACGGCGCATAAGGTTCCCGCTATTGGGCGCCCCCTATCGGTGTATGCGCGGCCAAGTCTTTGGCTCTTCGACGAGCGCGATGAGAGTAAGCCGGAAGATCGGGTGCAGATTGGGGGAGAACGGATCCTTTCGGGCACGATTCCTCCCCTTTTTGGGGGGTGGGCGCCCAATGGCGCTCACATACCGGATCCATACTCAGCACTTTATACTCTAACGGGCGATTATTTTGCGCTCGAACAGCTCCAATTGTGGGCGGCGTCTTCCGCTCTTAGTTACAATCCGTCCTACAGGGGGCCGGAGCCCTCGGGTGCTATTTTTGACCAGGTCAGGGGCAACGCTTGGGTTCTGCGGAATCGCGTACATGCCGCTTTCCTTTCGCCCGATAAATCACCGGAAAAGGAGTATTTCACGCTTTTGATCAACGACGCGATTGCGTTCTGGGAAGGCATGCACGACATTCGCGGGACCAGGTTCGAGAAATCTGCGATATGGAGTTTCGCGAAGACAAATCAATTGAATGTGTCGCCGCTGCATTTCTTTCGGGAAAATGTAGGAATACGTGCGAAGGACTTCGGAGAGCTGAAAGGGGGAAGTTTTGCCGCAGCTGCCCCCATGTGGATGCAATACATGCTGATCTTCGAATTGGGACGAGCCGGAGAGAAGGGATATCCTGTTGGCCCATTGTTATCCTGGACAGGGATTTTATTGACGTCCCAATTCAAAGAGCCAGACACGTACAGCCCATACAACGTTCAGCGTTACAACACTGCGGTGCGCAACAAGGATGGTGCGTTTTATCACACTTGGACCGAAACCCTGGCATCTTATCTGAATCCCAATCCACCAGTCCCAATCCGACCCGATGTCTGTGACGGTTATGCGGCTTACGCTTATGGCGCCTGCACAATGTTGACCAAAGAACCAGACGGTCTAGTAGCGTACAACTGGTTGCGACAGAACGTTTACCAGGCACACCGGGAGAAGTATGCCCAATGCCCCAAATGGCCGTTCTTGCCGCGACCCTAGTTGAATTCTCATTCCGAATGCACCAAGGAAACCAGAACTTTGATTTGATGCAAATGCGAGTTGTTGAAGGAAGGTGCCAGGCCTCCCGGCAATGGCGGCCCCTACGCAATTCCGGTGAAAATCCAAGGACCCAGGTCAAGCCGTTGATTAAGAACGGCCAAAAAGAGAGTGCTGAGAGTTGTTATCCCGGCAGATTTCACGATTGCAGTGTTTTTTTCACAGTCGGCGATGTCGGGCCGTGTTGAGGACCTCTCCGCTCCAGATTGTTCCGGCCGATCTCAAAATACTGAGCATGATCCGTCATGTTGATCTCGTCATGTATCTTGTCGCGGTGAAGTCCTTCTATCAGCGGATTGGATTCGGTGAGATCGTTCTGATCGACGATGGGACACTCCACCAGAATGACTACGAAATCATCGGTCATCATCTTGGCTCGCCCCAGATAATTCCTCTCGACCGGATTACGACCGACCCGTGTCCACGTGGAGGCTGTTGGGAAAGGCTCCTGAGCGTTGTGGATTTTTCCTCCAAGTACTTCGTCATTCAACTCGATTCGGACACGTTGACACGTGGCGAGATTCCCGAAGTTCTGGAATGCGTCAAGACAAACAGATCATTTGCTCTCGGCACTCAGACTGGAAGGGAGTTTGTTTCTTTGGCCGAAGCATCGGCGCGTGTGGGCACGACGCGAGGCTCACTTCACGTGCAAACTGAAGCGGAGAAGAACTTGCATCGCATCTCTAACTCCTCAACAAAGTACTACGTGCGAGCATCAGCGGGCTTCGCCGGTTTTGCAAAGGGAGCATTCTCGCGTGATCATGTAGTTGCTTTTTCACAATCTATGGCAGGCATAATCGGTGAGAAATGGAAAGAATGGGGTTCCGAGCAAGTCGCGTCGAATTACCTTGTTGCGAATTCTCCAATGCCAATAGTTCTGCCGTTCCCGAAATACCGATGCTTTCGTTCGCAAGTGGATCCGAGAAGCGCGGCCTTTCTCCATTTTGTGGGAACACACAGGTACGATCAGGGCGTATACACTCGAGAGAGTGAGTCGGTGATTCGTCGCTTGTGACTACGCAAACCTTGAGCACGAATTCTTGCATTAGAGTGAGGAGGAGGGTCATTTGAGCGGCCGCATACCAACGCTCCCGAACTTCCTGGTTATCGGAGCTGCAAAGGCAGGAACGACAAGCCTTCATGAATACCTAACGTTGCATCCGCAAATATTCATGGCGCGGTCAAAATCTCCAGCTTTCTTCGATCCGCGACTAAGATGGGATCTTGGAGTGGAATGGTATAAGTCGAACTTTGACGCTCGTTTCTCTATAAATGGTGAAGTATCACCGCAGTACACGCTCTTTCCGACTGTATCTGGCGTGCCTAAGAAAATTAGGGATATTTTGGGCGCCCCGAAGCTCATTTACTCGATTAGGGATCCGATTGATCGGTTGCTTTCAGAATATAGGGAAATTATGGATCAATGGCCAAGCCCGCGGCCTTTTGATGTCACTAACATAGAAACGGACTGGAAACAATCAATTCAAAGTAGCTGTTATTTCTTCCAATTGTCACAGTACCTGGAGTTTTTTCCCCGTAGGTCAATCTTTGTCATGCTTTTGGAACGATTAAAGTCGAACCCGAGGGTGGTTTTGAGGGAAATCTTTCGTTTTCTTGGTGTGGATGAAGACTTTCGATCGTCGACCTACGAGCGGCGGTTCAATGCAGGGGAGAATAAGAAATATATTGCTCCATGGTTCCAACTAATGGCACCGCAATTCTTGATCGAACAGATGAACACCCCTACTTGGCTGCCGTGGCCTGCGGCCAAGGTAACTCGATCAATCTCTCGCGTTGGCGGAAAGCTGATTGCGAGACCAGAAATCACAGCGGAGGATGATTTGCGACTTCAACAAATATTTCAGAATGATGTGTCGTCCTTACGAGAATTCTTGGGTGATCGTTTGCTGGAATGGCGCCCGTATCGTTGAAGTCAGCCAATCTCTCATCAGTGAGACGTTACCGCGCCGACACTGACTCAATGTGCGGGGGACGTGTACACGGGTGTTTCACGGGGAAGGATGTCCCAACCTGACTCGTTGTTGTCGATATACTGCGTCATCTGTTTGGGGTTCTGGCGGACGTTTACATCGACAAAGTTCCACGCGGCCATCCCGCCCGACCTCCACGTGGCTATCCCGCCCAGATGCCCCGTCAACATGGCAACAGCTCCTGTCGCGATGACCGCGTAATCGCC
>PKWC01000187.1 GCA_003131925.1 Alphaproteobacteria bacterium
TCGAATCTGCCGCTGTTCCTCACGCTGCTGGTGGGCGAGATGTCGCAATCCGCGAACCAGTCTTTCGCGATGTATCCGGGTCTTTCGATGGCGGCCTATTCGGCGCTGATCGCCACTGGCGCGCCGTGGATGAAGGAACACATCGTGCCGAAGATGGTGGCGGGCGAATGGACGGGCACGATGTGCCTCACCGAGCCCAATTGCGGCACCGATCTCAGGCTGATGAAGACGCGCGCCGTCGAACAGGACGACGGCACCTACCGCATGAACGGCACGAAGATTTTCATCTCCGGCGGCGAGCACGATCTCGCCGACAACATCGTGCATATGGTGATCGCCAAGATCCCCGATCCGGACGGACAGATTCACGACGATCTCGCGACGGTCAATTTCTTCATGGTGCCGAAATTCCTGGTCAAGGAGGACGGCACCACGGGCGCGCGCAACGGCGTCTTCTGCGGCGGCATCGAACACAAGATGGGCATCAAGGCGAACGCCACCTGCGTGCTCAATTTCGACGACGCGATCGCCTGGCGGCTGGGGCCGAAACCCGCGCCGGCGAAACCGGGCGAGAAGCGTTCGGCGTCCGAGGGCATGAAAGGCATGTTCGGAATGATGAACGCCGCGCGGCTGGGAGTGGGCGTGCAGGGAATCTCGATCGCCGAAGTCGCGCAACAGAACGCGCTCGCCTACGCGCATGAGCGGCGCGCCGGCCATGCGCTGACCGGACCGAAAGAGCCCGACAAGCCCGCGGACCTTCTCATCGTGCATCCCGATATCCGCCGCATGCTGCTCCATTGCCGATCCTTCGTCGAAGGCGCGCGCGCGGTCGCGCTGTGGACGGCGCTCAACATGTCGATCGCGCATTCCGCGCGGCCGGAGCGCGACACCGCGGGGCTGCTCGCGGATCTGATGACGCCGGTGATCAAGGCCTTCTTCACCGATATGGGCTTCGAAGCGGCGAACATGGCGATGCAATGCTTTGGCGGCCATGGCTACATCCGCGACAACGGCGTCGAACAGTTCGTGCGCGACGGCCGCATCAACCAGACCTACGAAGGCGCGAACGGCGTGCAGGCGATGGATCTCGTCGGCCGCAAGCTCGGACGCAAAGGAGGTGCGGCGCCGCTCGCGCTGTTTGCGACGATCAACGGTTTTGTCAAAGACAATCGCGGCGACGAACAGCTCGCGCCGTTCATGAAGCCCGTGCAGCGCGGGCTCGAGACTTTGCAGATCGCGACGATGTGGCTGGCTCAGCACGGCATCGCCAATCCCAATGACGCGGGCGCCGGCGCGACCGACTATCTGCGCCTGATGGGAATCGTCGTGGTCGGATGGATGTGGGCACGCATGGCAAAACTTGCGCAGACGCAACTCGCCGCGAAGCCGGCGAATTCATCGTTCTATCAAGACAAATTGATCTCGGCGCGCTACTGGATGGAACGCATGATGCCGGAATGTTCCATGTTGCTGGAACGCATCCAGGCAGGCAGCGCCACGCTGATGGCGTTTGAAGCAGCGCAATAGGAGAGAAAGGTGACACGACCAGTCCATTTCGAAATTCATGCGAGCGATCCCGTTTCACTCGTGAAGTTCTACACCGACGTGTTCGGCTGGAAGTTCAATCACATGCCGCAGTTCAGCTACTGGCTGATCGATACGGGCAGCGGGGATGGAATCAACGGCGGCATGGTGCAGCGGCGCGGGCCGGCGCCGGCGCCGGACGCCCCGGTCAGTGCCTATGTGTGCTCGCTCGGCATCGACTCCGTCGACACCTGTCTCGACCGCGCGGTCAAGGCGGGTGCTGTTGTCGCGCTGCCGAAGATGACGATCCCCGGCGTGGGCTACCAGGCCTATGTGAAAGACCCCGACGGCAATCTCGTCGGCCTCCACCAGCCGGACCGCTCGGCGAAGTAGCCGCTCGAAACTCCTGGGACCGCGCGCGCGTCTCGCGCGCCTTTTCGGAACAGGCCAAGGGCGGGCGGGACGCCCGCGGTCCCAGGTTAGCCGATCACGCGTGCTTCTGCGGACAGTGCCGAGAGCCCCTGCTCCACTGTGTACGGCGGCGCGTAGCCCATCTCGCGGCGGGCCTTCGCGTCGATCAGGATGCAATCGCGTGACATGATGTTGGCGGCGAAGCGCGTAAGCGGTGGCCTCCCTTTAAGCGGAAGCGTGCGCCACGCGGTTTCGCCGGCGTAGCCGATGGCGCGTGCCAGCCATCCGGGGATTTCGCGATCGGGCAAAACGATCCCCGTGGCCTTCGCCATGCGCGTTAGAAAATCGCGGAATTCCACGGGCGCGCCGTCGAGTACGAAATAGGCCTCGCCGGAACGTCCCTTCGTCAATGCGAGCTCGATCGCGTAGGAAAGATTGCCGATATAGGTCGTCGAGGTGCGGTTGCGCCCGCCGCCGATCCAGGCGAACTGGCCACGCGCCGCCATCTCGCGGATCGCGGGCAAGATCGTCTGGTCGCCAGGTCCCCACACGAAACGTGGCCGTATGACGATGGTCTCGAAACCGGGCGCGTTGGCTTCGCGGACGGCCTTTTCGGCAAAAGCTTTTGTGCGCGAATAGGGAAAAGGCGAATCAAGCGCGAGTGGGTAGGTTTCGTCCGCGCCGTGCAAATCCTGCCCGTGGAGCAACGCCGCTTCGGTGCCGATATGCACGAAGCGCCTGACGCCCGCTTCCTTCGCCGCGGCGAGCATCCGCTTCGTGCCCTCGACGTTAAATCGCCAATAGTCGCGCCACGGCCCCCAATCCTCGACATGCGCCGCGCAATGGACGACCGCTTCGGCGCCCGCCAGATTCGGTGCCGCGACATCATCGAGCGAGCTGCGAACCGGCTCCGCGCCTACCGCGCGAATTTTCGCGTCGCTTGCCTCGGAGCGCGACATCGCCGTGATCGCATGACGACCGGCTGCGTGCTTCACGAATGCACTGCCGACGAACCCCGATGCTCCGGTGACGAAGATGTTCATGGGCTTCTCCCCTTGCAGCTTCCTACACGTTCGTCATGGCCGGGCCGTTGTNNGGCCACCCATGAACACCGTACCGGCCGCGGTTTGTCGCGAAACCTTCATCGCGGTTCACATGATGAGCAACAGGAAGGCACGGAGCGCCCCATATCGGCGTCACCAGCGGCCTCGCTTGCCGCGCCTGGCAGCATTGCGAAGGCGAGATCGATGGGTTCACGAAGAAGTATCGTTTGAAGCGGCTCGTCTGGAACGAGGAAATCCGTTTCTGGTGCGGTGTTCATGGATGGCCGGGACAACGGCCCGGCCATGACGAGGTTAGGGATGCTGGCGCGAACAGAACCTCATTCGGCGCGATGCGCCCAGCCAGGCAGCTCAGATACCAAGTGTCTGATTCGATCCACCAACATCAATACAGCGGGCCTGGACTTTACGCCGCCTTGCGTTCCGCCAGCCGCACGAGCTGGCCGAGCATCGCCTGCACGCCTTTGAGGCGCATCTCCGGTGTTGGCCAGTCGCGCGCGACGACGACTTTCTGATCCGGGCGCACGCGCATCGTCGATTGATGCTCCGCGATCAGGCGCACGAGGCCCACGGGATTGGGAAACACGTTGTTGCGGAACGACAGCGTCGCACCTTTCGGGCCGGCATCGATTTTCTCCACCTGCGCCTGGCGGCACAACGCCTTGATCGCAACGATGTCGAGGAGATGGCGCACTTCGTCGGGCAGCGCGCCAAATCGGTCGATCAGTTCGGCCGCGAACTGGTCGATTTCGGCCGCGGATTCTATGCCGGCGAGTCGGCGATAGAGAGCCATGCGCACGTCGAGATCCGGCACGTAGCTCTCCGGAATGAGCACGGACGTCCCGATATTGATCTGCGGCGACCATTGTTCGTCGGCCTCCGCATCGCCGCCCAGGCGCAATTGCGAAACCGCTTCCTCGAGCATCTCCTGGTAAAGCTCGATCCCCACCTCGCGCACATGGCCGGACTGTTCTTCGCCGAGGAGATTGCCGGCGCCACGGATATCGAGATCGTGGCTCGCAATGGAAAAGCCCGCGCCCAACTGGTCGAGCGACTGCAGCACCTGCAGCCGACGCTCGGCGGTATCCGTCAGCTTGCGGTCGGCGGGCGTCGTCAGATAGGCATAGGCGCGCTGCTTGGAGCGGCCGATGCGACCGCGCAACTGATAGAGCTGCGAGAGCCCGAACATGTCGGCGCGATGCACGACAAGCGTGTTCGCGGACGGAATATCGAGTCCGCTCTCGATGATATTGGTCGAGACGAGAACGTCGATCTTCCCGTCATAGAACGCCGTCATTGCCTCCTCGAGAGCCGCGGCCGGCATCTGCCCGTGGCCGATCGCAGTCTTCACTTCCGGTACCGTGTGCCGAAGGAAGTCCATCGCATCGGCAAGGTCGACGATGCGAGGACAGACATAGAAACTCTGTCCGCCACGATAGTGCTCGCGCAGAAGCGCCTCGCGCAGCGTGAGCCCGTCGAACGGCGTGACGAAGGTGCGCACCGCCAAACGATCGATCGGCGCGGTCGTGATGAGCGAGAGATCGCGCACGCCCGAAAGCGCGAGCTGCAGCGTGCGCGGAATCGGCGNNCATGTGCAGCGTGCGCGGAATCGGCGTCGCCGTCAGCGTCAGCACGTGCACGTCGGCCTTCAGCGATTTAAGCCGCTCCTTGTGCGTGACGCCGAAATGCTGCTCCTCGTCCACGACGACGAGGCCGAGCCGCTTGAACGCAATCGATTTGGCCAGCAGCGCGTGCGTGCCGACGACGATGTCGACGTCTCCCGAAACGAGCCCGGCCTTTGTTTCGCGCGCTTCCTTCGCATCGACGAAGCGGGAGAGCTGGCGCACTTTCACGGCGAAACCACGAAAGCGCTCGCTGAAAGTCTTGAAGTGTTGACGCGCGAGCAGGGTTGTCGGCACCACCACCGCGACCTGCATGCCCGACATCGCTTCGACGAACGCGGCCCGTAGCGCGACTTCCGTCTTGCCGAAGCCGACATCGCCGCAGATGAGCCGGTCCATCGGCCGGCCCTTCGCGAGATCCTCGATCGTCTCGGCGATGGCGCGCTCCTGGTCGTCCGTCTCCTGCCAGGGAAAGCGCGCGCAGAATTCGTCGTAAAGCCCTTGCGGCGGATCGACGGCGGGCAGCGATTTCAGCTGGCGTGCCGCGGCGATCTGGATCAATTCGGCGGCGATCTCGCGTACGCGCGCCTTCATGCGCGACTTGCGCTGCTGCCACCCTGCCCCGCCCAGCCTGTCGAGTTGCACCGTGCCTTCGTCGCTGCCGTAGCGCGTCAGAAGCTCGATGTTCTCGACCGGCAGGAAGAGCTTGCCGCCGTCATAGTGAAGTTGGAGGCAATCATGCGGCGCGCCGGCCACATCGATCGTTTGCAGGCCCGTATAGCGGCCGATGCCATGCTCGATATGGGTGACGAGATCGCCTGCCGCGAGGCTCGACGCTTCGGCGAGAAAATGCTGCGCGCGTCGTGTCTTCGCGTGCGGGCGCACCATGCGGTCGCCCAATATGTCCTGCTCGGCGACGATCGCCATGCCCGGAGCTTCGAAACCGTGCTCGATGCCGAGGACCGCGACGCCCACCGCATCTTCATGCATCGAGAGCGCGTCCGGCCAGTTCCCGATCGGGCGCATCGCGCCGAGCCCGTGATCCGAGAGAACGCCGCCCAGCCGCTCCGCGGAACCCTCGCTCCAGGCCGCGAGCACCACGCGTTTTTTCGCGTGCTGCATCGCCTTGACGTGTTCGGCCGCAGCTTCGAAAACATTGACGCGCCCCTGCGCCCGCTCCGGCGCGAAATCGCGGCCGAGCTTTCCGCCCGCATCGACGGAACGCATCGATTCAGGCGCCTGAAACGGAGAGAGATCGCGCACCTCGCGATGCGCAAGCGCGGCATTCCATTCCGCTTCGGTCAGATAGAGCCGTTCGGGCGGCAGCGGTCTGTAAGGTGGACCCGCCGTCTTCTCGGCGCCGCCGGTCAGAAACTGGCGGCGCGTTGCGTAGCAGTCGGCGACAAGTTCAAGCCGCGCGGCGCGTGCTTCCTCTACCTGATGCGAAAGAAAGATGAGCGGGTCGTCGAAATAGTCGAACAGCGTGTCGAGCGGGCCGGGATGGAACAGCGGCAGCCAGTGTTCCATGCCCTGATGCTTGCGCCCGGCGCTGACCGCCTCGTAAAGCGTATCGTCGGGACTCGCAGGCCCGAATGCGGCGACGTAGCCGGAGCGAAAATGGCTGATCGACGCGGAATCGAGCGGGACTTCGCTCGCCGGTAGAAGCTCGACCGCAGAAATCTGTTGGCTCGATAGCTGTGTTTCGGCATCGAAGCGGCGAATCGCATCGAGTGAGCTTCCGAAGAAATCCAGGCGCAGCGGCTCTTCGGTGCCGGGCGGCCACAGATCGACGATGCCGCCGCGAAGCGCGAAATCGCCCGGTTCTCTGACGGTGCTCGCGCGCGCGTAGCCGTTTTTCACCAGAAAACTCACAAGCGCGTCGTGCGAAACCTCCTCACCTGCTCGCGCGAGAAAGCTGGCGCCGCGGATCGCCGCACGCGGTGGGACGCGCTGCAGAAGAGCGTTGACGGTCGTGACGATGATGGCCGGTTCTGCGTCCTTCGCACGGGTGGCGAGAGCGGCGAGCGTGGCAAGCCGTTCACTTTCAATATCGGGTTTGGGCGATACGCGGTCATAAGGAAGACAATCCCACGCCGGGAAAGACAGCACGCGAAGGTCGGGTGCGAAAAAAACGACGCCATCCGCGGCGGCCTGCGCCGATTGATCGTCCGCAGCGACAAAGAGCACGACGCCCTTCCGCCGTCGCGCTGCTTCCGCCGCCAGATATGCGTCATAGCCGCCCGGCGCGCCGCTGAGGGCAAAGCGTCCCTCCGCTCGCGCGATGTAACTCAGACGTTCCATGTGGGATTCTGCCGGCTGCAGATCGCCCTCAGTTGATGAAAAACCGTGGTGTCGTGCGTGGGTGGAACGGGCGCATAACCGCGCAACCAGTCATATACTTCCTGATCCGGCGTGTTCAGCAGCGCTTCAAAGCTGTCGAGTTCCGCCTCGTCCAGACCGGAAAGGTGCATTTCCGCGTAAGCGCCGAATATCGCATCGGCTTCCTTGAATCCGCGCCGCGCCGCGCGAAAATGCAGCCTCTTGCGGCGGACTTCGATGGGGGCGTCGCTCATCGCGCGCGATATAGCCTGCGGGGCCTTTGCGGGCCAGCGCATTCGGTTGGAACGCCGATACGAGTGCGTTTGCGAACCGCATCTGGGGCATTGCGCCCATGCGGCGGAGGCTGGCCTTCCGAATAGCGCTCAAATCTTCGTTACGGACTTCGCAGACTGGAAAGTGCGTATTGCCCGGCACGGGCAAGCCACTTACTCCTTCGGCGCCATTCATCCGGGGACCCGTCATGATCGACCGACGCGAAATTCTTCTATCCGGCGCTGCGGCCGGTGCAATTGCGCTCGCCGATGTTTCTCCGCTCGGCGCTGCCGCGCTTGCGGCGAACGATGCCGGTGCGCCGGCGCTCGGCAAGCTTTTCGATCAGTTCATGAGCGAGAACCTGGATCGTTCGCCGATCTTCGCGACGTCGCTGGGCCTGGACACGGGAGAGCGCGCGCATCAGCGTGGCGAAGTCGACGACAATTCGCTCAAGGGCATAGCGGACGACAAGGCACTCGATGCCGATCATCTTCGCCGCCTCAAGGCGTTCGACCGCAATTCGTTGAGCGGAATGGACCAGCTCAACTATGACATCGTGATGTTCAAGCTGCAGACCGGAGACGAGGCCAACAAGCGTTACGATTTCGGCGGCGGTGGCGCCGGCAATCCCTACGTGATCAGCCAGCTCTCCGGCATCTATTCCCAATTCCCCGATTTTCTCGACAGCCAGCAACCCATCGAGACCAAATCCGATGTGGACGCCTATCTCTCGCGCCTGGAAAAGGTCAGTACGCTCCTCGACAATGATTCCGAAGTCGCACGCCATGACGTGGCGCTTGGGGTGATCCCGCCGGATTTCGCGCTCGACAAGGCGACGACCCAGCTGAAGACGCTGCGCGACGTCGATGCGGACAAATCCGTCATGGCACAGTCCATCGCCCGCCGCGCGAAGGAGAAGAACATCCCCGGCGACTATGGCGCGCAGGCCGCGAAGCTCGTTTCGCAGTCGGTCTATCCCGCACTCGACCGCCAGCTCGCGCTCGTCCGGCAGATGCGCGCGAGGGCGACGCACGACGCGGGCGTGTGGAAACTGCCGAATGGCGGCCAGTACTACGCAGACTCCGTCCTGTTCTGGACGACCTCGACGATGAGCCCGCGCGAGATCCACGAGACGGGTCTCCACGTCGTGGCGGATTACACCGCGCGCATCGATTCCGACATGAAAAAGCTCGGCCTCACGCAGGGTAGCGTCGGCCAGCGCCTGCGCCAAATGTATGATGATCCGAAATTCCGCTATCCGAACACGGACGCAGGCAAGGAAAAGCTGCTCGCCGATTTGAACACCCGGGTTCGCGCGGTGCGTGCGAAACTGCCGCAATATTTCGGCACGCTGCCGAAGGCCGATCTCATCATCAAGCGCGTGCCGAAATTCACCGAGGCGGGCGCACCTGGCGGCTACTATCAAAACGGCTCGCTCGACGGCAAGCGGCCCGGCATGTACTACATCAATCTGCGCAACACGGCCGAAGTGCCGAGCTGGACGTTAGGCACCCTCACCTATCACGAAGGAATCCCCGGCCATCATCTCCAGCTCAGCATCCAGCAGGAAGCCAAGCTGCCGCTGATCCGGAAGGTGTCGTTCTTCTCCGCCTATATCGAAGGGTGGGCTCTCTATTCGGAGCAGTTCGCCGACGAGATGGGCATGTATGCCGACGATCCTTGGGGTCGGATCGGCTACATGCACGACGCGATGTTCCGCGGCGTGCGACTCGTCGTCGACTCGGGCATGCACGCGATGAAATGGACGCGCGAGAAAGCGGTGAANNTGACGCGCTGGGCGATCCCGAAACCTCGGCGATTACCGAAATCGAGCGCTATTGCGTGGAGCCGGGTCAGGCCTGCGGCTATATGCTCGGCAAGCTCGAATTCCTTCGTCTGCGCGACAAAGCGAAGGTAGCGCTCGGCGCCAAGTTCGACATCCGCCAGTTCCACGACGCCGTACTGCTCGGCGGCGCCGTGCCGCTCACGATCCTCGAGAAGATCGTCGACAACTACATTGCGGCGAAACAGTCTGCATAGGCTCGACGCACCGCATTAAACCGCGTGATCGAACTCCTTCAGCTTGCGCGCACATAGGGACGGTATTCCGGCTGCCACATCTTCGCGCGAATGGCAGCTTCGATGTCGTCGGTTGCAACGTCGGTGAGGCCCTCGCGGCGGGCCTGGATGGCAACGGAGAGCGCCATCGCAACGGACAGATCGCGCAGATCGCCGATCGCCGGCAACAGATTGGCGTTCGAGTCGCGACTTGCGGGCGATGCGGCGGCAAGCGCACGGGCCGCCGCAATGAACATGCCGTCGCTTACGCGCCTGGCCTTGACGGCAATTGCCGCCAAACCCACGCCCGGGAAAATATAGGTGTTGTTTGTCTGGTCGATCTTGAATGCGGCTCCGTTGCGTTGACAAGCGGCGAACGGGCTTCCCGTTCCGACAATCGCGCGACCGGCGGTCCAGTGGAGCAGGTCCGAAGGCGTTGCCTCGCAACGTGACGTTGGATTGGAAAGTGGGAAGATCACGGGGCGCTCGGTCTGCACCGCCATCGCACGGACAACGTGCTCCGGGAAACCGCCTGACTGCCCCGAAACACCGATCAGTACGGTGGGCTTCGCGTTGCGCACGACATCGTAGAGGGAAATCGTGTCCGGATTCTGAAGCGTCCAGCCCGCGACCGAGTCGCGGCTACGCACAAATTCGCATTGGAATGATTCGATTTCCGGCGTCCCATCCAGAAGCAGCCCGGAGCGGTCGACAAGGAAAAAGCGGTCTTGCGCCTCTCTGGCCGTCAGGCCCGCTTCGACAAGGATTTTCCTGAGCAGGCTCGCGATTCCACAGCCGGCAGAGCCGGCGCCGAAGACAGCAATGCGCTGTGACACGAGCGGCAGACCCGTGACGTTGACTGCCGCGAGCAGCGCGCCCGCCGCGACCGCAGCCGTGCCCTGAATGTCGTCGTTGAAGGTGCAGAGCCGATCTCGGTAGCGCGCCAACAGACGGTTGGCGTTTGGACGGGCGAAATCCTCCCATTGCAGCAATACGTGCGGCCAACGTTTCATCACCGCAGCGACAAAGGCATCGACGAATTCGTCGTAATGCGCATCGCGAATGCGCTCGTGCCGCCAGCCGATGTAGAGCGGATCGGCCAGCCGTTCAGGATTGTCGGTGCCGACATCGAGAATGACCGGAAGCGTCGTCGCCGGATCGAGTCCGCCGCAGCACACATAAAGAGAGAGCTTGCCGATCGGTATTCCCATGCCGCCCGCACCCTGGTCACCGAGGCCGAGAATCCGGCCGCCGTCGGTGACCACAATCGCTTCCACCCTGTCGAAACGGGGATTGGCGAGAATCTGCGCGATTCGGTCCTGGTGGGGATAGCTGAGGAACAACCCGCGCGGCTTGCGGTAGAGGCGGCTGAATTGCTCGCACCCGGCGCCGACGGTCGGTGTGTAGACGATCGGCAGCAATTCTTCGATGTGACGGACGAGCAAGGCGTAGAAGAGTGTTTCGTTGGTGTCCTGAAGCTCCCGCAGAAAGGCGTAGCGCTCCAGATCGGTCTCGAAGCTGCGTATCGCGTTCAGGCGCCGCGAGATCTGTTCGTCGAGCGAACCCACGTGTGGAGGCAAGAGACCGTGCAGGCCGAACGTGTCGCGTTCGGCATCAGTGAACGCCGTTCCCTTGTTGAGCGCAGCATCCGACAACAGCTCGTAACCGGACAGTTCCGTGTGGAACGGAATCGGTGGTGCGTAGGGTTGGCGATCGACGGACGTGGGTTCCATCACGGCTGGTTGGCGGCCTGATCCCGAGCGGAGGGAGCGGGCCAGCGCCGGTTGATCAGGGTCACAACCATGGCCAGCCTCCAGCAACGATGATGACGCATAATGCCACGCCGGCTATCGGACAATTTCTCTCGATGCCAACGTCTTTGCCGCACGGGCTGACAACGACAGATCCGAACCTCGTGACCACCGTCTTTGTCCAGTTCGTCTTGATTCCACTTGCTTTTTGGCGGCGATGCATCTCCGCCGCCGACAGAAGCGTCAGCGAGACAATGAGCAGCGGATCGAACAACGCCCTAGCAGAGTAGTCCGTAGCGCGCAAACACGGGCTCTTCGGACCGGCGACGTCAGGCAATTGCGGCGTTGCTTTCCGCCGACAAACCAAATCCCGCGTAGAGGATCACAATCGCCAATACGACATGCAGCCAGCGATCCGCGCCGTTCATGGCGACCATTCCCAGCATCATGTCGCCAGGCATCAGAAAACCAAGGACGGCAACGATGGCGTAGACGACTCCGATGATCTTGAGTGCGACGCTCGAACCCAGGCTCGAATAGGCACCGAGAAGGAGAACGATGCCGCTCCCGATATGAATGAGGTTGTGGACCGTGTTGGTGACGAAAATGCCGCTGGGCCCGACGATCGGATTTGGAACGTAGCCGAGCACCCCGACGATGATGAAGACAAATCCAAGTACAAGCGCTGCAGTTTTCGCGTTCACGCCCATGATTTGCCCCTTCTCGAGAAGTGTTTGAACAAGTCTGCGCCGTTTTCACGAAGGTGGGCAAGTGGAAAGCCTGTGGATAATTTGCGCCAGAATTCGCCTATCCAAATGGCAGCTCACGTCATAACTCGATGAAATCATGATTCTTTTCATCTAGTCATTCCAGCCGCCGCTTGATCCGGGCCGTTGTCTTTGCCTTCGCGTCGGTGAACGGCAGCGGCATCGAATCCTTTTCCGGACATGATTCTCTTCTGACCCGGTGAATTCTTCGCCGCATTGTGTTCCGCTTCGAATCGGGCGTCCCATCCACAGTCGGGACTCAGGGTGATCCCATGTCGAAGGAATCGGACCGGCGCCTCGGAATGAACCGCGCCATTGCACGGCGCGATTTTCTGCAGGGCGTTGCGGTTGGAGTGACGTTTGGCAGTCTCGCGCCGGAACTCGCGGAAGCCGCGGAACAGGAGGCGCAGAACGCGGCGGGCTACTATCCGCCGGCCCGCCTGGGAATGCGCGGCAGCCATCCCGGTTCGTTCGAGGCCGCGCATGAACTGCGCGACGGAGATTTCTGGAACAGTGCAACATCGCTGATCGACACCGGCGAGACCTACGATCTTGTCGTCGTGGGCGGGGGCATCAGCGGATTGTCGGCAGCCTGGTTCTACCGCGCAGCCAAGCCGGGCGCGAAGATCCTCATCATCGAGAATCACGACGATTTCGGCGGCCATGCCAAACGCAACGAATTCCATATCAACGGACGCATGGAGCTGATCAATGGCGGCACTTACGAAATCGGCAGTCCATATCCCTACAGCAAGGTCGCAGGCGGGCTGCTCAAATCGCTCGGCATCGATGCCGCAAGGCTCAGCAAGGAATGCGACGATCCTTTGGTCTATGGCGACCTGAAATACGGCGTCTTCTTCGATCGGGAAACATTCGGCGCGGACCGTCTTGTCACGCTTGCGCCGAGTGACTGGGAGAAGCCAAAGCGGGCGGCGTGGAAGTCATTCCTCGCCGAAGCGCCGCTTGGCGACCCGGTCAGGCGCAGCATTCTCAAGATCGAGACCGGCACGGAAAACTACTATCCGGGCCTCGACAGCGACCAGAAAAAGGACCGGCTCTGGCGCATATCCTACAAGGACTATCTGTTGAACGTGGTGAAGGCCGACCCTGCGGTCATGCCACTCTACCTTCATCTGACCGACGAATTGTGGGGCTGCGGCATCGATGCCGTGTCGGCGCTGGATTGTTGGGGAATGGGCCATCCGGGTTTTGCGGGTCTCGGACTTACGCCGGGCGGCCCGAGCCTCAAGCGCATGGGTTATACGCCGGCCGGCTATTCCACGGCCGGCGGTTCCGAAAACTTTCATTTTCCCGATGGCAACGCGTCGATAGCGCGGCTGCTCGTGCGCGCACTGATTCCCGATTCGATTCCGGGACATGATGCACGCGATGTGGTGACCGCGAGGGCAGACTACTCGAAGCTCGATCGTCCGGACAACGACGTGCGCATCCGTCTCAACAATCTGGTCGTGCGGGCGCGCAATGGCGGAAAAGGCGTGGAGGTCGCCTACACGCAGAGCCACGGTGGAGGCAAGGTCTGGCGCGTGCGGGCGCACGATTGCGTGCTCGCCAACTGGAACACGACGATTCCCTATCTGGTGCCCGAGCTTCCGGCGGCGCAGAAGGCGGCGCTGCATTCGCTGGTCAAATGCCCGCTCGTTTATACAAATGTGGCGCTGCGCAACTGGACGTCATTTCACAGGCTCGGAATCGGCCGGGTTTATGCACCCGGCTCGTGGCATACGGGCGTCAATCTGAGTCCGGCGGTGAATATCGGCAGCTACAGGAGTGCGCGTTCGCCGGAAGAACCGATTGTCATCCGCATGATGCGCGCGCCCGCGAAGCCCGGACTCTCCGAATACGATCAGAACCGCGCGGGACGCGTGGATTTGCTGCAGACGACGTTCGAGACATTCGAACGCAACATCCGCGACCAGCTCGCGCGCACGCTCGAGCCCGGCGGTTTCGATCCGGCGCGCGACATCGAGGGCATTGCAGTGAACCGCTGGCCACACGGTTACGCGCCGGAATACAACTCCCTTTGGGACCGGGACTTCGACGCCGATCACGGGCCGAACCTGATCGCGCGCAAGCGCTTCGGGCGCATCGCAATTGCCAATTCCGATTCCGGATATGCGGCCTATACCGACTGCGCCATCGATCAGGCCCATCGGGCGGTCGGCGAACTGCTGAATGTTTAGCGATTCCCCTGGACCTGGGATGGCGCCCGACATGGCGGACGGCTGGTCGAGAAGATCGATTCAAAAAAGATAAGATTTTGTCAATGATCGAAATCGACGGGAGCTGGACGGATGTTCCGGCCCTGCTATTCTGACCGCAATACTGGCTGACAACTCCGGGGAGATCCGTCTCATGACTTCACGATTCGCACCGCTCGCCACGCTCGCGGCGGCAAGCCTTCTCGCCCTGCCGGCAAGCGCAGGCACCACGGCGAAGCCGAGGTTTGTAACGCTGCCCAACCATCTAAACCTGGCTCCGCATCATCCGGCGTCCACGCTGGCGCAATGGAACGGCAGCTTCACCGACCTGACGCACAAGGTCATCAACTACACAATGGTCGGCACCAACCCTTCCACGACCAACACCACGACGACCGTGCAGGTCATGCTGGTACCGATCAAAATGATTTATGGCAGCAGAAACGGTAACATGACGTTCGATCCCGGCACGCACGTTCTGTCCAACGGCAAGACAGTGGTGCAGAACACGCTCAATTCACCGCTGTTCGTTGCGGGAATCGACTTCGTGCAGGGCGGGACCGATCTCGGCACGACGCAATACATCGATGCATTCCAGCGGGGAAATTTCTGGTCGTCGGTCAGCACGAACTCCAGTTACCACGTCCTGCTGGGAACGCCGACGGTGCTGCCGGAGCAGACGATTACTGTTTCCCGATCCCAGGGTAACGTCATCAACAATCCCTTCGGTTCCGGCAAGGTCGGAACGATGGGCATCAACGCGTTCGACAGCAAGCTACAAACCTTCATGCGCAGCCTGACCCAGATCAATCCTAGCGTGTTGCCGCTCTTTATCACCTACGACATCTATCTGACTTCGGGCGGCTGCTGCATCGGGGGCTACCACTCCGCGAACGGTGCGCAGCCCGGCGGCCAGACCTATTCCTACGCGACCTATGTGGACTCGGCGGGAGCCTTCTCCCAGGACGTGTCGGCGCTCTCTCATGAACTCGGCGAATGGCTCGATGATCCCTTTGTCGACAATCGCGTGAATTGCACCGACAACAGCATTCTGGAGGTGGGAGATCCGCTCGAAGGCGGACCCAACTACGGAGGCTATCCGTACACGCTCAATGGGTTCACCTACAATCTTCAGTCACTGGTGTTCCTCGGCTATTTCGGCGCTCCGCGCTCGACCTCCGTCCACAGCTGGCTGGCCTTCCAGAACGACGAATCCAATGTCTGCCCGGGTCAGTAACAAATAGCTGATCACACGCTTTCCTTATCCATCCCCTCATGGCCCGTGCCATGAGGGGATTTTTTATTCGGGACGCGATGCAGGGATTGAACGGGCTGCCGGCGAGAAGAAACAAACAGGATGTGGGTCTCACAACGCCAGACGATCCGGCAGGGATGGAGTGAACGAGTGCTCCTCACTTCGGCGGGACGGACGCTGTCGTTTGCGGAGGTGATCGCGGGTTGGCGCGACAACGAGGAGTTTCGCGCGTTCTTCATTGCCGAATTGGCGGCCACGGATTTTCCGGCGTTCTTCTGGGAGATGCCGCCGATCCGCCGGGGTCACCCGGAAATCGACTACGAGTATGTAGCGATTCGCAGCGACGGTCTGGAGCAGCTGCACCCGGACGCCCGCGCCTTTGATTCGAAGTTCAGGGCTGCCAGCTCATCCCGGTCGGTCGTGTCGTTCCGCAATCTCGGCGGCGATGCATTCCTGGTGGTGCCAAAACCAATCTCCAGCCTGGAATCCTACGGCCATATCGCAACATTTGTGCGGTCGGCGCCAATCGGGCAACGGCAGGACCTCTTCCAAACTCTCGGCAGCGCGATAAGCGACGTTCTGGGCGAGAATGATAAGCGGATTTGGGTCAGCACGTCCGGCCTCGGCGTCCCCTGGGTGCACATCCGGCTCGACTCATATCCGAAATACTACCAACACGAGGCCTACGCGAAACTGTAAAATCCAATCCGAACAGCGTGCGGATCAATACTTGGCGTGGCCGGGCGTTCTCGGGAAGGGGATCGCGTCGCGGACGTTGGCGAGGCCGGTGACGTAGGCCATCGTGCGTTCGAAGCCGAGGCCGAAGCCCGCATGCGGCACAGTGCCGTAGCGGCGCAAATCCCGGTACCATGCGTAGTGCTCGCGATCGATGCCGCGCTCCACCATGCGTGCATCCAGCACGTCGAGGCGCTCCTCGCGCTGGCTGCCGCCGATGATCTCACCGATCCCCGGCGCCAGCACATCCATCGCCGCGACCGTCCTGCCGTCGTCGTTCGAGCGCATGTAGAACGCCTTGATGTCCTTGGGGTAGTTCATCACTACCACCGGCTTCTTCACATGCTTCTCGGTAAGATAGCGCTCGTGCTCCGATTGCAGATCGACGCCCCACTTCACCGGAAACTCGAACTTCTCTGTCGCCCGCTCGAGCACCGCGATGGCCTCGCCGTAATCCATGCGCACGAATTCGGAACCGACGATCCCCTCCAGTTTCGCCACCAGCCCCTTCTCGATCCGCTCGTCGAAAAAGGCGAGATCGTCCTGCCGTTCCTTCAGCAGCGTCCCGAGAGCGGATTTCAGCAATCGTTCCGCCAGGGTCGCATCGTCCGAGAGGTCCGCGAAAGCGATCTCCGGTTCGATCATCCAGAATTCGGCAAGGTGACGGCTGGTGTTGGAGTTCTCGGCGCGAAACGTCGGCCCGAAGGTGTAGACTTTGGTGAGTGCGAGACAGTACGCCTCGATGTTGAGTTGCCCCGACACGGTCAGGAACGTCTCGCGGCCGAAGAAATCCTTTCCGAAATCCACCGCGCCCTCTTCGGTGCGGGGCAGATTGGCGAGATCGAGCGTCGACACGCGGAACAGGGCGCCCGCGCCCTCCGCGTCGGACCCGGTGATGATCGGCGTGTTGACCCAGAAAAATCCGTTCGCGTCGAAGAAACTGTGGATCGCTTTCGCCAGCGTATGCCGCACCCGCGTCGCCGCTGCAATCACATTGGTGCGCGGCCGCAGATGGGCCACTTCGCGCAGGTACTCCAGAGAATGCGGCTTCGGCTGAATCGGATAGGAGTCCGGATCCTCGACCCAGCCGATCACCCGGATCGCGCTCGCCTGCATCTCGAAAGGCTGCCCCTTCGCCGGCGACGGCACGATCATGCCCTCTGCTTCGAGCGCGCAACCCGCGGTCAGTTTCAGGACCTCATCGGCGTAATTGGAGAGCGTGCTGGGCGCGACGACCTGCAGCGGATGGAACGACGATCCGTCCGACAGATGCACGAATGAAATTCCGGCTTTGGAATCCCGCCTCGTCCGCACCCAGCCTTTGATGGTGACCGGAATGTCCTTCGGCGCCTCGCCGGCGAGGACGCTTCGAACGCTGAAGTCTATCTTGTCCATGATCGAGAGTTACTAAGGCTGAATGGCCTTGTCCAGCGAACGGGGCGGATCGCCGAGAGCCAGCCTTTGGGCACCCCGAGCAGTCCATCGGGCTGCAAAGATCACAAGCGAAAAGGCTGCGAAATAGAGGCCGACTGCCAGAAAGAGCATCAGCACGGCCAGATTTCGTGCTTAGAAGAAACATGCTAAAATCGAGCTGCAAATTGACGAGGGGAGAATCGCAGAATGCGCACGTTCGAAGCTTTGAGCAAACTGCTCGTGCTTTGCGGGGCTGCGTTTGCCACACTCGCCGCGTTCGACGCGGTTTATGCCGGCAACATCAGCCGCCTCCATTCGTTTAGCGGCGGAAGCGACGGCTATTACCCCCAAGCCGGGCTGATCAGGGATGGCTCTGGCAACCTCTACGGAACGACCGAGTATGGCGGCAGCGGCTGTTACGGAGGCATCTGCGGTACTGTCTTCAAGCTTGCGCCCGACGGCACTGAAACAGTGCTCCACGCATTCACCGGCGGAAATGATGGCGAATTCCCCTTGTCCGACCTGATCAGGGATAGCTCTGGCTACCTTTACGGCACCACCTTTTCTGGTGGCACGCACGGGGGCGGTGTTGTCTTCAAGCTCGATTCGAGCGGTGGCGAAACGGTGCTCCACGCCTTCGCTGCTGGCGGAAGCGACGGCTTCCAGCCGCATGCCGGTCTGGTCATGGACGCTGCGGGCAACCTCTACGGCACGACCTCGCTTGGCGGCGGCGTCAGCTGCGATCTCACAGAGTCTGGCTGCGGTACTGTCTTCAAGCTCGATCAGCACGGCACCGAAACGGTGCTCCACGCCTTCGGCGGCGAAAATGACGGCGAATACCCCTAGGCCGACCTCATCATGGACGCCATGGGCAACCTCTACGGAACCACAGCCGAAGGGGGCGGCAGCAGCGGCTGCTTCAACTACTACGGCTGCGGTACTGTGTTCAAGCTTGCGCCCGACGGCACCGAAATAGTGCTCCATGCCTTCGCCGGCGGAAATGACGGCGATTACCCCTCGGCCGGCCTTATAATGGGCCTGACAGGCTCCCTTTACGGCACCACCGGGAACGGCGGCGGGAACGGCTGTGAAGGCGGCTACGGCTGCGGTACTGTCTTCAAGATTGCGCCTGACGGCACCGAAACGGTCCTCTATGCATTCACTTCCGGAACAGATGGTGCTTACCCCGACGGGAGACTCACCATGGACAAGCGGGGCAACCTTTATGGCACCACCCTAGAAGGGGGCGTCTGCGGCCTCCGTTACGGTTGCGGTACGGTCTTCAAGCTCGCGCCCGATGGCACCAAAACAGTGCTCGGCGACCTCGCAAGGCACGTAGGCAAGTTCCCCGCCGCGGGCCCGATCAGAGACAGCGTTGGCAACCTCTACGGCACGGCCGAGAAGGGTGGAGCGTACGGCAACGGTACCGTCTTCGAGCTTAAAAAATAAAATCGCCCAAACGTGAAACGTCCCTCGCGGCAGAAACCTGCCGGCGCAGCAGATCGACGCAAACATCACGTTGTGGCATGCTGATTTCGGCAAATCGCGCGCAACGGATTGTGACCAGAACTGACCTGACACGATCTTAATGCGCGCACGGCGCAAACTGGGTGCTGGTCTTGATCCGCCGCCCTGCTAGCGGGCCGCCTGCTGCGTCTCGCGGAGAAGTGCGCTCGCCTGATCAAGCCTGTCACTATAGGCGTTGAGCACGCCGGCCGTGAGCGTGATGTAGCGCACGGCATCGTCGAAGCGTTCCTGCTCGATGGCCTCGCGCACGCCGGGCAGCGTCTTCGTGCCGTAGCCTGTCAGCGTTCCCGGCGCGTAGACGAGGTTGCGGAACCATGGCCGCCCCGGCAGCCCCACCTCGGCGGTCAGCGTCTGATCGATTCCCTGCATCAGTGACTGAAGCCGCGCGAGGCGATCGGCGGAAAGTGCTGAGCCATGCGTGACGAGCGCGTCGTCGTAAGTCCTGGCGCTCTTTGTTAGTCGCGTGACGGCCGAATCGAGCGGGGAGAAATCGAAGGCCGGGACGGGTTTGAGCGCCTTTGGCACGCCAAAGGGTTTCGTCGGATCTGCGTCGAGCGTGAACGCGTGGTCGCGCAGCAGGGCCGCCTGTTTCTGGGCCTTGTCGCGCTGGTCCGTGGCGAGTTTCTTCACCTCCTTGAGGTCTTGCGCGATCTCGGCCGCGAAGTCGGAAGCACTCTGCAGCGGCAGATCGGAATCGGCCGCCATGAGCACCACCCGCCCGACCGTTCTGGCCAGCAGCGAATCGTAGACGAAGCCCGGATCCACGAAGCGGCTGTGATGCTCGAACGTGTCGTAGCGCGAATGGTAGACGCCGTTCGACTTGCCCTCGTCGGCGTATTCGAGATTGAGCGCGGGAATGCCCAGATGATTGACGAAGCTGCCGTAGTCGGAGCCCGAACCCGTCGCGTCGATGGGCAGATCGCGGGCCGGATCGGCCGCAAAGGCCGCCACCGCCTTCACGTGATCCTTGTCATCGCTGTGTGAATCCAGGGCCGCGAGCCTCAACCGGGCGCGCATGCGCTCGCCCACGGAAACGCCCGTTTCGGGATCGGTCACGCTTCTGGCGACCGCATCGACCAGCCCCTCGAAATCCTGAGTGCCTTCGACCGAAAGAACGCCGCGATGATTCGTGTCGGAGTTGATGTAGAGAACGGCCTTCTGCTTCAATTCGTCGGCATGGGTTTCCGCCCATTCCGTCGAGCCGATCAGTCCGGGCTCCTCGCCATCCCAGCTCGTGTAGACGATGCTGCGTTTGGGCCGCCACCCGCCGGCCGCGAGCGCACCCATCGCCTTGGCTTCCGCGAGCAGCGCCACCTGGCCCGACAGCGGATCGCTGGCGCCGAACACCCAGCCATCGTGGTGATTGCCGCGGATGACCCATTCGTCCGGCAGCGTGCTGCCCTTGAGCGTCGCGATCACGTCGTAGATCGGCTTCAGGCTCCAGTCGGATTTGACGGCGAGATGGACCGTCTCGCCGCCCGGGCCGACGCGATAAGTGATGGGCAGCGCGCCGCGCCCGGATTCCGGCGCCACCTGGCCGCCGATGGAAGCGAGCAGGACCTGGGCATCGGCATAGGAGATCGGCAGGGCGGGGATTTTGAGGATCACGGGGCTATCGGAGATCGCGAGTCGTTTTGCGTCTTTCGTCGCGCCCACGCCCGGCGTCAGCGGATCGCCCTGGAACTGGTAGTCCTCCACGGAGCCGCGCTGGATGCCGTGCGGCGGACGCATGGGGCCTGAAGGATAGGCCGCCTCCTGCCCATAGCCGTCGTCCTGCGGATCGGAATAGACGATGCAGCCGAGCGCGCCGTGTTCCCAGGCGAGCTTGGGCTTGAGCCCGCGCCAGCCATGACCGTAGCGGGCGATGACGATGCGTCCCCTCACCGACACACCCAGCCGCTCGAGCGTGTCGTAGTCCTCCTTCATGCCGTAATTCACATAGACGAGTTCGCCCCGCACATCGCCGTCGCCCTGATAGGCGAAATAGGCGGGCAGGGCGGGCTCCTTCGCGCGCGCGCTGCTATCGCCGGGGATCGGCGGCTCCTGCAGCATCGCCTTGAAGGGTCGCGGCGAAACCATCTCGAGCGCTTCGTGGATCGGCGTCGGATAGAGCACGTCGAACGATTCGATGTGCGCGTCCCAGCCCCAGGATTTGAACTGGGCCAGGATCCATTCGGCATTCGCCTTGTCGTGAGGCGAGCCCACGTGATTGGGCTCCGCAGCAAGAAGCTTCATCCAGCCCCGCAGGTCGTCGGGACGGATAACCGCATCGAAGCGCGCGAAGAGCGCGGCCTCTTCGGAACCTACCGCGCTGACTGGTGGCGATGCCGCCAGAAGGCATGAGAGGCCGGTTGCGGCAAGAAGCAGAGTGCGGGGCATGATTCCCCTCGTCGTTTGTTGTTCGGCGGGACCATAGCATTCCCGTGCTCCGCGCCCAGAGGTTCGGCGGCCCACACCTTGGTGCGGCAGGCCGGCCGCCGCCAGGTCCCTTCTGTGTGGGATTTCTAAAATTCCCCGAACAAGCGCCATTGCTAAAGCTCGGCCAGCCTGTGAACAAAATACAAGGCAAATTGATTCCGCAGCGGGGCTGAGTGCCCCGTTGCCGAGACTCAAGCGACAGCTTACCTACTCACAATTGAAATGCTGGTGCACCGAACAGGATTCGAACTGGTGGTCTCTCGATCGGGAATTTGATGGGAAATCGCGCTGAATCTACGCAGCCGCGGCACGCGGATCGTAATTTAGCTGCGGCGCGAGCCAGCGTTCCGCTTCCTTCACGCTCCAGTGTTTGCGCCGCGCGTAATCTTCCACCTGGTCGCGCTCGATCTTGCCGATGCCGAAATAGCGGCTTTCCGGATGCGAGAAATACAGTCCAGAGATGGAGGATGCGGGCCACATGGCGAAGCTTTCGGTGAGCTTCACGCCGATGCGCCGCTCGGCATCGAGAAGCGTGAACAGAGTGCCTTTCTCCGTATGGTCGGGCTGGGCGGGGTAGCCAGGCGCCGGTCGGATTCCACGGTAGGATTCGGCAATCAGTTCCTCACAGGTGAAGTTCTCATCGGGTGCATAGGCCCAGAATTCCCGGCGGACGCGCGCGTGCAACCGCTCCGCAAAGGCTTCGGCCAGGCGGTCGGCGAGCGCGCGCAGGAGAATGGCGCTGTAATCGTCCTTGTCGGCTTCGAAGCGCTTGATGTGCGCCTCCTCGCCATGCCCCGTGGTGACGACGAAGCCGCCGAGATAATCGGCCGCGCCGCTCTCGCGCGGCGTCACGAAATCGGCGAGCGCAAGGTTGGGCTTGTTCGACTCGCGCGACATTTGCTGACGCAGGGTCTGAAACACGGTGGGCGGCGCATCGCGCGATTTGCTGTCGTAGATCAGGATGTCGTCCGTCTCCGCATTCGAGGGCCAGAAACCGACCACGGCCCGTGGGCTCAGCCAGCGCTCGCGCACGATCTTCTCGAGCATCGCCTGCGCATCGGCGAACAGGCCGCGCGCCGCTTCTCCGGCGGCCGGGTCGTCCAGAATCGATGGATACGGGCCGACCAACTCCCAGGTCCGAAAGAACGGAGTCCAGTCGATATAGGGCACGAGTTCGCCGAGATCGTAAGACCGGAATTCGCGCAAGCCGAGGAAACGCGGCTTTGGTGGCGTATAACGCGACCAATCGAATTTCAGGCGGTTGGCGCGCGCGGCCCGGAGCGAAAGCCGGCGACCGGGCGCGCGGCTCGCGCTCGCGTGGCGCTCGGCAATCTCCGCATATTCACGGCGCACATTGGCGGCATAGGGCACGCGCGTCGCGGTGCCGATGAGCTGCGCCGCGACGCCCACCGCCCGCGAGGCGTCCACGACGTGAACCGTCTGGCCGCGCCGGTAATTGGGATCGATCTTCACCGCGGTGTGCACGCGGCTGGTGGTGGCGCCGCCGATCAGGAGTGGAATGTCGAAACCCTGCCTCTCCATCTCCGCCGCCACGTGACACATCTCGTCGAGCGACGGCGTAATCAGTCCGGAAAGTCCGATCAGATTGGCGCCCTTCTCGCGCGCGGTGTCGAGAATCTTCTGCGCCGGTGTCATGACGCCGAGATCGATCACCTCGTAGCCGTTGCACTGCAGAACCACGCCGACGATGTTCTTGCCGATGTCGTGCACATCGCCCTTCACGGTCGCCATGACGATGCGGCCCGTAGGCTCGCGCATCGAGGCGCTTTCCAGCTCCATGAACGGGATGAGATGGCCGACCGCTTTCTTCATGACGCGGGCGGACTTCACCACCTGTGGCAGGAACATTTTCCCCGCGCCAAACAGATCGCCGACGATATTCATGCCGCCCATCAGCGGACCCTCGATGACGTCGAGCGGCCGCACCGATTTCAGGCGCGCTTCCTCCGTATCCTCGATGATGAAATCGGCGATGCCGTGCACAAGCGCATAGGAGATCCGGTCGTCCACCGGAGCCTGGCGCCAGGCGAGCGTCGTCTCCTCGCGGGCGCCACCTGAATCGTTCTTGAAACGTTGCGCGAGATCCAGCAACCGCTCTGTCGCGTCCGGGCGGCGATTGAGAATCACGTCTTCCACGCCTTCCCGCAGCTCGAGCGGAATGTCCTCGTAGACCGCGAGCTGTCCGGCGTTGACGATGCCCATATCCATGCCGGCCTGTATCGCGTGATAGAGAAAGACCGAATGCATCGCCTGCCGCACCGTCTCATTGCCGCGAAACGAAAAGGAGACGTTGGAAAGGCCGCCCGACACGTGCGTATGGGGCAACCCCGCGCGAATGCGCCGCGCCGCGTCGATATAGCCGCGGGCATAATCATTGTGCTCCTCGATGCCGGTGGCGACAGCGAAGATGTTCGGATCGAAGATGATGTCTTCCGGCGGAAAGCCGACCTTGTTCACCAGGATGTCGTAGGCGCGGGCGCAGATGGCAAATTTCCGCTCCGCCGTTTCCGCCTGACCCTGTTCGTCGAATGCCATCACTACGACGGCCGCGCCGTAGCGAAGGACCTTGCGCGCCTGCTCGACGAACGGTGTCTCGCCCTCCTTCAGGCTGATGGAATTGACGATGGGCTTGCCCTGCACCACCTTCAGCCCCGCCTCGATGACGCTCCATTTTGACGAATCGATCATCACCGGCACGCGCGCGATGTCGGGTTCGGCGGCGACGAGCGACAGAAAACGCCGCATGGCGGCTTCCGAATCGATCAGCCCCTCGTCCATGTTCACGTCGATGATCTGCGCGCCGTNNCGCCACTTCGAGAGCGGCGTCGTAATCGTCGGCCGCTATCAGCTTGCGGAATTTTGTCGAGCCCGTGATGTTGGTCCGCTCGCCGATATTGACGAAATTCGTCTGCGGTGTGAGCGTGAACGGCTCGAAGCCGGAGAGGCGCAGGAAGCGCGGCTTTTCGGGAAAGACGCGCGGCGTTACCCCGCGAACCGCGTCGGCAAACGCCTTGATATGTGCGGGCGTCGTTCCGCAGCACCCGC
>PKWC01000219.1 GCA_003131925.1 Alphaproteobacteria bacterium
GTGGGAGAGGGATGCAGATACGAGCGATGAATTCTGTTCAAGCGCGGGTGAGGGGTGCGGCGGTAAACGCGATGTTTACCCTCCGCTCAGGGCTTGCACGATCTGGACCTCGTCGCCGGGATCAAGGGCGTGCGACGCATCGAACACCTGCGCGCCGTTGACGAAGAAGCGCATGTGCGGCCGCATCGCATCCTGCTCGTCGATGACGCGGAAGCGCAGGCCCGGATACTGGCGGTCGAGATCGGCGAGCAGCGCGCCGAGCGTGTCGCCGCTCGCTTCCACCTCGCGATGGTCCGTATAGGATCGCAGCGGACCGGGAATCAGAACCTTCATCGTGTCAGTCCAGAACGGAATCCGCGTTCAGTGCAGCTCTGCGGTTTCGACGGCATAAATCTCTGGAAGATGCTGCGCGATCGCACTCCATTTTTTGCCTTCGTTGCCGCTCATCCACAATTCTCCGCTCGTGGTGCCGAAATAGAGGCCCACGGGGTCTCGCGCATCCGCCGCCATGGCCTGGCGCTTCACTGTCCACCACCCCTGGTTCTTCGGCAGACCGGAATCGAGACGTTGCCAGCTCTTTCCGCCGTCGCGCGTCACATAGGCGCACGGCACGCCGCCCGGGCTCGTCCGCGGCCATGCGCTCGTGCCGTCCATCGGAAACACCCAGGCGGTGTCGGCATCGCGCGGATGCACCGTGATGGGAAACCCGATGTCACCAACCTGTCTGGGCATCTTCCTGCCGACGCGCACCCAGGTCTTCGCCGGCCGGTCGATCCGGTAGATGCCGCAGTGATTCTGCTGATAGAGCCGGTCCGGATCGCTCGGGCAAAGCTGCACGCAGTGCGGATCGTGAAACTGGATGTTCGCGGGATCCAGATTCTCGACGACCTCCATTCCATCGACGAGCGGCACCCAATTGCGTCCGCCGTCCATCGACTCGTGCACGCCGCCGCTCGACATGCCGAGATAGAGGTGGGCAGCGTTACGAGGATCGACGATAACCGAATGCAATTTTGGTCCGTCGGGCGTGCCGTCCTGCGGACCGCCCATCCAGTCGCGGTATTGGGGATTGTCGTTAAGGCCCGAGAGCGGGTCCCAGCTCACGCCTCCGTCTTCCGAGCGGAAAAGTCCGTGTGGCGAGGTGCCAGCATACCACGCATCGGGTTCGCTTTTGTGTCCCGTCGTGAGCCAGAACGTGTGATCGACGACGCGGCCCTTTTCGCCCTCGCGCGCTTTGGGGAAAGCGGGCGGCCGCGCGGCCTCTTTCCAGGTTTTGCCGAAATCCGTCGAACGGAACACGGTGGGACCCAGGTGACCGGTCTTCGCGGCGGCGAGCAACGTGCGGCCGTCGCGCGGATCGAGCACGACGTGATTGACGATATGGCCGAGGAAGTGCGGTCCGTCCGCCCGCCATGACTTTCGCGAGGAATCGCCGCGGTAGAGCCACGCACCCTTGCGCGTGGCGACAAGGACCAGCACGCCATCTGCGCGGCGCAAACGTCGCCGGTGCTTTTTGATTGCTTTCGATTTTTTGGTTCGTGCTTCTGATTTAGCGCCGAGCGCCATGGCAGTTTCCATCTGGGAAAATTTCGGACACAACGAAAGCACCACACAATACGCTGGTCAATTTCCCCTGCAGGGTTCGACGATAGAAATTTAGCTGGTCGCTTGATGCGCCTGCAAAATGGGCAGCGCAGCTTTCACTGCGGGATGGAGGCCGGAACTGTCCTTCGCGGCGGCGGCGAGGAAATCGCGGCGCATGACCGGATCCCAGAATTTCTGCAGGTGGTCGGCGACGCCGCGTGCCGCGCGCTCTTCGCCCTGGGCGGCGAAGAATTTCGCCACCTGGTTCGCCATATAGGCGAGTTTTTCATCGGGTTTCATCAAGCTCCGCCATCGCGACACGTTGAGGGTGGGTGAAGATTTCGAAGGAATCGTCGCGCGCCACGGCGACCAGGGTCATGCCCGCCGCTTCTGCGGCGCGCAAGGCGTAATTGGTGGGCGCGGACACAGCCACGAGCATGGGGCAGCCGATCATCGCGGCTTTCTGCACCAGTTCGATCGACAGCCGGCTGGAGAGCACGATGAATCCAGTCTCGGCCTTCACGCCAGCACGCGCCAGCGCGCCGGCGAGTTTGTCGAGCGCATTGTGCCGGCCGACATCTTCGCGCAACGCAACGAGTCGGTTCTGTGCCACGGACCAGAAGCCGGCCGCATGCACCGCGTGCGTCGCCGCATTGAGCTGCTGGCCGGAGCGGAGCGCGCGGAGCGCCGCGAAGATCGTCGGCGGATCGACGAGCAACGCCGCGTTTACTGCGCGTACGGGCGCGACGGCAGCCTCGAGACTTTCGATGCCACACAATCCGCAGCCGCCGGGCCCGGCTAGGCGCCGCCGCCGCGACAACAGCTGTTTGTCGCGCTTCTCGTTGAGAATCATCCGCGCCTCGACGCCCTGTTCGTGCGGCACGATCTCGATTGCCTCGATTTCCGAAGCACTATCGATGATTCCTTCGGTAAGTGAGAAGCCGATAGCGTGGTCCTCGACGTCTTCCGGCGTTGCCATCATCACGGCAAACGTCGCGCTGCCATAGGTGAAGGCGACGGCAATCTCTTCCGGGATCGCTCGCACGCCATCGGACGCGGCGTCATGTGTGACGAGCCTGCGCGACACGTTTGCGTAGGGCGATCTGAGAGCCATCGCAGCGGTGAACCGTTGACTTAACCTCCCCCTTGTGGGGAGGTCGAAATTTGCGAAGCAGATTTCGGGTGGGGGTCTGTGCCCTGCTGCCTGCACCCCCACCCGAAAAACGCGAAGAGCNNAAGGGGGAGGTAAGAGCTCGTTCGAAATGTTCGATCGCCCCCAAAGTTTGGCGAACCATCATTCCGCTGCGGCGAGCGTTTCCGCGATGCGGGTGTTGTGGGCGCTCTCGGCCTCGTAGGCGCGCTGCCAGTCCGTCGGTCCGTTCGAGGGCGACACCTGCACCGCAGTGACCTTGTATTCCGGGCAGTTCGTCGCCCAGTCGGAATAGTCGGTCGTCACCACATTCGCCTGCGTGTCGGGATGATGGAAGGTCGTGTAGACGA
>PKWC01000251.1 GCA_003131925.1 Alphaproteobacteria bacterium
ATATGTCCCCAGTCTATACACTACGCCGGCCCGAGGACAGGCTCCGCCTTGCGGATCGAGCAAAGCCCCCCTTTTGGCGCAGCCTTGGCGCTCTGGCTGTCGATGATGGCAGCCGTGGGACTTGCCTCGCGTCCGTCCTGCTCGCGCACGGCGACGTAGAGCGCGTGATGAATCCGTTCCAGCGTGCCCTCCCAGTTCCACAGCATCAGATACCAATGCACTGTGCTCTTGGGCGGGAAATCCTTCGGCAGCGCCTTCCATTGGCAGCCCGTCCACAGCACGTAGAACATCGCGTTGATAATCTCGCGAATGTTCACCTCTCGCTTGCGGCCACCGCGCCTGGCCGGCGGAACGAGCGGCGCAACCAGCGCCCACTCCTCATTCGTCATATCGCTATCGTAACGCATCCCGCCGCGGCGCGCGGCTTGTCGGTGCTCTGGTTTCCACATCGGCGGCATTCCCTCGCGAATCACCACCACTCAAGGAATCACAACCGATTCATCAGCCTCAACAAGTTTTTGGATCGGCTCTTAGGTTCTCCCGCCGCACAGCTTTCCAGCTCTGTGTTCCCCGAACAATCGGGCGCTTTCGCGGGTGTGACACGCTATTTTTGGAGAAACGAGATTGTCTTGGCGCCTACAGGCTTTGGCCCACCGCCGCCGACGTCACAGACGCAGGCGCTTCAGTTCAACCGCGATTGCAGATCGGCGATGCCTTCGGAAATTAGTGATGCCGCCGTTTCCTCGCCGAGCCGCGCGGTGATGATTTTCTGCGCCGCCGACACGGCGGCGTCGGCGGCGAGAGCGCGAATCTCGGCCATCGCATTGGCTTCGGCCTGGGCGATGCGCTCCTGTGCCTGACGCGCGCGGCGCTCGACCTGCAAATTCATCTGCGTGCGCGCTTCCGTGGTGAAGCGTTCGGTCTCCGCACGCGTCTCGCTCAGAATTGTCGCCGCTTCGCCTGCGGCGCCGCTGGCGCGTTCACGGTAGGTGACAAGCACCGTCTCGGCTTCCTCGCGCAGGCGTTTGATGCTCGCAAGTTCGCCGGCAATCGCTTCCGCGCGGCGGTCGAGCGCGTTGCCGATGAGCGCGGGCACACCCCGGTAGAGAAAAATCGCGATCACCGCGAGCAGCCCCAGCCACTCCCAGAAATCGGTTTCCTTCAGGAGGTCGAGCGGGTTCAACGGAAAATTCCCATGAGAGCCGAATGCCGCGTCACGCGATGGTTTCTCCTGCGGCGACGGCGGCCGCCGCTTCCTCCGGACTCACCGTCTCGCCGATCAGCCGCGCGACGATACTCGCAGCAGCTTCCTGCGCCGCCTTCCGGATTTGCGCGCGGGCCTGCGCACGCATTTCGGCGAGACGCGCCTCCGCCTTTGCGACGGCTTCGTCCGCCTCGGTGTCGGCGCTCCTTGCGGCCTGCTCCGCGGTTGCCCGTACCTGAGAGCGGTTCTCCTCGATCAGCGAGCGCGCATGATGGCGCGCCTCGATGAGCGTGTTCTGGTAGGTCGTCCAGGCCTGGTCGGCCTCGCGGCGATCCTGCTCGGCTCTTGCGAGTTCGGCGGCGATGCGGCTCTTGCGTTCCGCGATCGTGCCGCCGATGCGGGGAACTACAACCCGCCAAACGAAGGCGAGAAGAAGTGCGAAAGCGATCGTAAGCCAGAAGATCTGGCCCGGAAATGTGTGCGTCTGAAATGGCGGAAAACCCGCCCCGCCTGCGGGCGAGGAAGTTCCGCTCGAAGTCGAAGGCGTCGCGACCATCTTCAGGTGAACAGGATGATCAGCGCGATCACGAGACCGAAGAGTCCGGTCGCTTCGCAGAGCGCGAAACCGAGCAGAAGATTCGTGGTCTGGCCTGCGGCTGCACCCGGATTGCGCAAGGCGCCCGAAAGGTAGGAGCCGAACACGTTCCCGATGCCGATGCCGGCGCCCACGAGGGCCACGCAGGCAAGACCTGCGCCGATCTGTTTGGCTGATGCGAGATCCATGACGATGATTCCTCTCTGTTGCTTGGCCGGTCCGGGCCGTCAGTGATGTTCGTGGAGATGCAAGGCTTCATTCAGATAGATGCAGGTGAGAATTGCGAACACATAGGCCTGCAGGAGCGCGACCAGGATTTCCAGCGCCGTGATTGCCACGATGAGGAACATGGGTGCGATGGCGAGCGGCGCGAACCACGGCTTGGGCGTCACCAGAGTCGCTCCTAGCGCAATGACAAACGCCGCGAAGACTTTCAGCATGGTGTGTCCGGCCAGCATGTTGGCGAAGAGCCGCACGGAGAGACTGACGGGACGCGTGAGGAACGACACGATCTCGATTGGTACCAGCAGGAACAACAGGTAGATCGGCGCTTTGGGCACGAAGAGCTTCAGGAAGCCGATGCCATGCTTGAGAAAGCCCGTGACGATCACGGTCAGGACCACGACCGCGGCAAGCGCAAAGGTCACCGCGATGTGGCTCGTCACCGTAAACGAGCCCGGGATGAGACCGAGGACGTTGGAAAACAGGACAAAGGTGAAGATCGTAAAGATGAGGGGAAAGAATTGCAGCCCCGCTTCGCCCGCCGCGGAATGAATCATGTCGGAGACGAATTCGTAGGATAGTTCCGCCATCGACTGCATGCGCGAGGGCACGAGGCTCTTGCGCGTGGCAGCCGCGTAAAAAAACAGCGAGGCCGCGCCTGCGACGATGAACATCCACAGCGCCTGATTGGTGAACGACACGTCGTATCCGCCGATATGCAGCGATACGAGCGGCTTCACCTCGAATTGCGCCATCGGATTCATTGCCACGGCGTCGTTACTCCTCGTCGTCGTCTTTCACGCTGGGCGCCGGATATTTGGCGGCCTCTGCATTCAGTTCGGCTGCCGCACGCATCACGTTGCGGATCCCCGCGGCCGCGCCCAGGATGAACATCACCACGATGAAGATCGGGGCGGTATGCAGCCAATGATCGAGCAGCCACCCCAATCCCGCGCCCACGAACAGCGCGGCCCCAAATTCCGTGGCGAAACGGAACGCAATTCCCAAAGCGCCGGGCGAGCTTCCGCCGTCGCCCTTTGGTGTAATGCCACGCGCCTTGTCGAGCTTTTCGCCCAGCGCGCGCAAATCATCGGGTTCAGGAGCAGGCATTCGAAAGATGCTCCGCCGCTTGGCCGTACTGTTCGCGCGAGATGAGAATCTTCAGCCGCTCGAAGGCGCGCGGACCATAGTGGCGCACGCACGAATCTGTCAAGAACGGGGAGAAGCGTGTAAGGTGTTGAATTTGCGGCAAAATTATATGCTCACCGCCAAAGATGCGCCACGCGCGTCCCAAATAGCGTGTCATTCCCGCGAACCG
>PKWC01000158.1 GCA_003131925.1 Alphaproteobacteria bacterium
GACCGCGCCATCCTCGGGCAGCCGGAAGACGCGCGGGCGCGGGTTACCGCGCTGCGCGCGCGGCGTGATGCCGCCGATCTCGACGAAGCCGAAACCTTGCGCGTGCATCTTCTCGTAGACGCGGCCGTCCTTGTCGAACCCGGCGGCGAGACCGATCGGGTTGGTCGCCTCGCGCCCGAACAGCCGCGTCGCAAGAATCGGATCATCGTCCCGCGGCTGTGCGGGCACGAGACCGGATTCGAGCGCGCGCAGGGTCAGTTCGTGAGCCGTCTCCGGGTCGAGCCGATGTAGCAGCGGCCGCAGCGCCGGAAACGGATCGAACATGTTAGCGCGCGGCGCGGCGCCCGCTGTCGCTCTCGAGACTACCCGTCAGGGCCGAGAGGATCCACGACACGATCGACATGACGATCGCGCCCCAGAAGCCCGGCCGGAAACCGTCGACGTAGAGTCCGACGTGCAGCGCGCCGACGAGCCAGAACAAGAGCCCGTTGATCACCAGCGTGAAGAGTCCGAGCGTCACGATCTGCAGCGGCAGCGTGATCAGGAACAGGATCGGCCGCAGGATCGCGTTCACGATCCCCAAGATCAGCGCCGCGATCAATGCGGCAACGAACCCGCTCACATGGATTCCGGGCACGACGTGCGTCACCGCGATCAACGCAACGGCGTTGACGAGGAGGCGAATCAGAAAACCCATAGTTCCTACAAACTCCTTCGTGAGAGGCGCCACGGCAGCTCCATATGCCCCAGGAGACCCATGTTTTCACCCGATTGGCGAACCCCTCGGCGAACCCCAAAGGACCCGGGCTGAAGCGGCGCGCGGCCTACCAGGGCAGGCGACGCCGGTATGGGGAATCGCGGAGAACCAAGTGACGATGCGTAGGCCTCTGCTGCGAGCAGCTCTCTTGACGGACGTCGACCGTCTCCGTCGCGATTTCGAGGACGACCGGCCGATGCCGGGACTTCTCAAGCTCGAAGCGCTGCTCGACGAAGCGACGAGCGCCGACGCCGTATCCGCGTGTCAGCAGGTTCACTTCGTCCCGTGGTATTGCTATCTCGACGACGGCAAACGCGTCGACCGCTTTGGTGTCCCGCCGGATGGTCTCGACTGCCTCGCAGTCGACTTTCGGCCGGCCGCGCCGGCCGACGACGCGCCCTTCTTCGAAGCCGTCGCGTCGCGCTTCTCCGAGGAACGCAACCGACGGTTCTTTAGCGACATAACGGGGGTTGATTTGCGCGGCACGGATGCGACATGGATGCTGATCTCCTGGAAACCGCACACGTTTACGGTGGCCCACACCGATCAAGTTCCCGGCCGCCCGACGCGCCTGGCCATCTCGCTGTCCTTGACGTCGGAATGGAACGAGTCGTTCGGGGGCATGACGTATTTTCGCTGGGAGGGCAGGGACGTCGCCTATAAAGTGTGCCCTCGAGCCAACGAAGCGATCGTCTTTCGACCGTTTCCGGGGTCGTGGCACTGGGTCGAGCCGATTGCAGCCACCGCGCCTGCGAACAAGCGCTATACGCTGACGATCCTGTATCGCGACGCCGCCTGACCGACGCTCTCGCGCGCTGCTGCGTTTATCCGCCCAGGGCGGACTTCACGCGCGATGCCAGGGTGGGCGTCATCCCCTTGACCGCCGCGATCTCGTCGACCGAGGCGTGCTTGATCGCGCGCACCGACCCGAACGCCGTGATCAAGCGCCTCTTGCGGACGGGCCCGACGCCGGGAAGATCGTCGAGCACCGAGGCGGTCATGGCGCGGTCACGCCGGATGCGGTGGTGGGTGATCGCGAAGCGGTGCGCTTCGTCGCGCAGACGTTGCAGGTAGTAGAGCACGGGACACTTCAGATCGAGACGGAACGGCGCACGGTCCTTCAAATGGAAGTGTTCGCGGCCCGCATCGCGATCGGGCCCCTTGGCGACGCCCACGAGCGCGACATCCTCGACGCCCAGATCCTCGAGCACGCTTTGCGCGACCGCCAGCTGGCCGGGACCGCCATCGATCAACACGAGGTCGGGCCATTTGGTCCTGCTTTCTTCCGATTCCTTGACGAGCCGCGCAAAGCGCCGCGTCAACACCTCGCGCATCATGCCGTAATCGTCGCCAGGCGCGAGATCGGTCGATTTGATGTTGAACTTGCGGTATTCGCCTTTCTCGAATCCGTCCGCTCCCGCCACGATCATGGCGCCCACCGCGCTGGCGCCCTGGATATGCGAATTGTCGTAAACCTCGATCCGCCGTGGCGTAGAATCGAGGCCGAACGCTTCGGCGACTCCATCGAGCAATTCGCGCTGGGCGCTGTTCTCCGCCAATCGGCGCGCGAGCTGCTCGCGGGCGTTCTGCAGCGCCATGTCGAGAATCTCGCGCTTCTCGCCGCGTTGTGGGACAAGAAGTTCGACCTTGCGTTCAGCTTTCAAAGAGAGCGCTTCGGCGAGCAATCCGCTTCCCGACATCGACTCCGAGACGAGAATCAGCGGCGGAGGCGTGCGCTCGTCGTAGAACTGCCCGATGAAAGATTCGAGCACGTCGGCGGTGGCAAGCTCGCGGTCCGCGCGGGGGAAATAGGGCCGGTTGCCCCAGTTCTGTCCACCGCGGAAGAAGAACACCTGCACACAGATCTGCCCGCCCTGCGCGTAGGCGGCGAACAGGTCGGCGGTGTCGAAGGTGGTGGGATTGATTCCCTGATGCGACTGGATATGGCTCATCGCCTTCAGCCGGTCGCGCAGCCGCGCCGCACGTTCGAAATCGAGCCCGTTGGACGCCTCGTTCATTTCCAGCACAAGCCGCGATTGCACATTGCGGCTCTTGCCCGTCAGGAACGCTTCCGCCTGGTCGACCAGCTTTCTGTATTCGCTGGCCTCGATCCGTGCCGTGCAGGGCGCACTGCAGCGCTTGATCTGGAACAACAGGCACGGCCGCGTGCGCGATTCGAAAACGGAATCGGAGCAGGAGCGCAGAAGGAAGGCGCGCTGCAAGGCGCTGAGCGTGCGGTTGACGGCGCCCGCCGAGGCGAAGGGCCCAAAATATACGCCTTTCGTCGCCTTGGCGCCGCGATGCTTGAGAAGCTGGGGAAAGGGGTGGTCCTCCCTGAGCAGGATGTTGGGGAAGGATTTGTCGTCGCGGAAGGAGACGTTGTAGCGCGGCCTGAGGCGCTTGATCAGGTTGGATTCGAGGAGCAGCGCCTCGGTTTCCGATGCCGTGGTGACGAACAGCATTTCGGCCGTGTCGGCGATCATGCGCGCGATGCGGTCGATATGACCGCCCGTTTTCACATAGGAGGCGACCCGCTTCTTCAGGCTCTTCGCCTTGCCGATATAGAGCACGCTGCCCTTGGCATCGAGCATGCGATAGACACCCGGCGCGTCCGGCAGCGTCTTCAGATAGGTCTGAATGCGCGCTGGGCCTGAAAGCGCGAGGGTCGCGCGCACTTCAGCCGATGGCGGAAGGTCGGTCATCCGGAAAATATAGCATTGCGCCGAACGAGACGCAGAATGGGCGCTTGAGCGTGGCCGCAGCGAACTCCCGGACCTCGTTGCACTATGGGTTGGTCGGCGGTAACTTTACGGCTATGCAACGGCCAGTCGTTTCGCGCGACCCCGAAATCATGGGCGGGGCAGCCGTGTTTCGGGGAACTCGCGTCCCCGTACAAACCCTGCTCGACTATCTGGAAGCCGGAGACTCGATTGACGAGTTCCTCACGGGATTCCCGTCGGTGACGCGCGAGCAGGTCGTCGCGTTTCTTCAAGACGCAAAAGATCGCCTTCTCGATACGGTTTCGTGAAGGTCCTGCTTGATGAATGCGTCGATTGGCGGCTCGCACGCGCCATCGTCGGACACGAGGTAAGAACCGCTCGTCAGATGGGATGGACGGCCATCCTCAACGGCGAACTCCTCGCCCTCGCTTCTCAAGAGTTCGATGTCTTCGTGACGGTCGATCGAAATCTCGCGTTTCAACAAAACGTGAATTTGCTGCCCATTGCGGTTGTTGTGTTTCGCGCCAGAACCAATCGGCTGTCAGACCTCGTGCCACTCATTCCCGATCTCCTCATGGCGATCGATGAGGCACAGCCAGGTACGTTGAAATTTGTCGGGAAAATCAGACAATCAGGCGACGTTGAATGGACTGGCCCGCGATCATGAGACGCCGTAATAGCTGATTGGTTCGGAAGCGCAGTTCATGCCGCCTGATCTAAAGCCAACTAATAAAGGAGATTACGCTGGTCTTCGAGTGAAATTTTCACGCCAGTATCCGCTAACCGCGCCGTCAATCTGGGTGCCAGCGACGGGTTGGTCGGATACTTCCGGCCATTAAATCGCAATATCGCGGTGTATCCACGCAGAATACCACCACCTTGTACATGCATCGCGATGTCATTCCACCCATTGGTTCTCGTTGGCAGTACTAGGATCGGAAGGTTGACTAGGGTAAATTTATCGACGACTCTGAACGAAGAGCCAGTTGGTTCCAGAAGCAGCGCTGTACACCCGCCGCTACCACACCAATTTCTACCGGTTATATAAACAAAAGTTGTTTGCGTCTTATCGCTCAGAGAGATTAATGCCAGTGAATATCGGGTTGTCTTGTCATCAGAGCTATGTAAATAGTGAAGAAGGAATCGTTTGACGACGACTTCGCTCAACTCACTTCCGGGGGCCGTGCAGATCCCAGTCAGCAGGCCAATAAATAGTGCGCGTTGAAAAACTTGGCGACGCAATATCAATTCTCCGTTGTCTGCAATGGCCTGGAAGAACTCACACGCCGTTCGATCTCGACGCCGGCAGATTCGGCGCCGGGGACAGCGTGGAGCTTCTCGACCCGCACGCGCACGCATTTGACGCGGCCGTCTTCGAGACACGCTGTGGCGATGGATTCCGCGAGCGTTTCGGCGAGATTAACGTGCCCCTTCGCGACGAGCGCGCGGATGCGCAGGGTGATTGCTTCGTAGTCGACCACGCGGTCGAGCCTGTCTTCGAGCGCAGCAGTATCCTCTACCGCCATGTCGACATTGATCCGGATGGGCTGGTGTTTGGTGTGTTCGTGGCCGTGAATTCCGATATGGGCGAGCAGTTCGAGATTGCGGATGAACACCCGGCGGAGTGCGGCCGCGGAATCAGCAAAAGGATGCGAAGCTACGGCGGTCATGCTGTTGCTCTCGAGAGAAAGATAATCGGCACAATATTTTCCTCCCCCAACGTGAGGGAGGTGCCGAGCCCCCCGGT
>PKWC01000080.1 GCA_003131925.1 Alphaproteobacteria bacterium
CCGCCATCGCCGCAACCGTCACGTCCGGGGACTTCGACACCCCGGTTCTCACTTCTGTACGGGACTGGCGCACCGGGCAGGATTCGAACCCGCGGCCCCCAGATTCGAAGTTTGAATAGTAAACTTCGCAATCTCCTTGTCACACCGCGATTATCTTAACTAACTCACTGATATGCCTTTGTGAGTTGACATTGCACATGATTGCATCGCGTTTCACCGCGACGCAAGGAAAACTGTCTGCGTGCGTTTTTTGGCTGACAAAACGAACGGGATTTCCGGATCCATGCCACGCGCTCCTCTTGATCATGTGCGTATCGGTCACCATCGTTGCAGTCAGCCGTAACAAAGAATAGAGCGTGCAGCATGCCAGTTCGCGAGCTGAACACCAGCACCAAAATTGAGACCGCTGCCGCGCCGCCCAAGCCGGGCTTTCGTCTCTACCACGCGCCGCGTGCTTCGGGACATGCGGGCATTGCGCTGCGCGTCGTGCGCAGCAGCAACGGTACGGTAAGCCGGACCATCCAAGTGATCGCGCGCGACCCCACCCGTCGCGAGCGTCGCGTTACCGTGAGCCATTGGCCGCCCGGTGAAGGCATGCCCCTGGCCAGCGTTCTCGGGAGGGCGTGCGCGATTCGTGACCGCATCAAGCAGGGCCTCGACCCCTACCCGCCCGTCCTCAATGAAGAAATCTGCGAACCAACGCTTGAAGCGATCTGGTCGCGCTATGCCAAGACGCATGGTCCCGACAAGAAGCCACGGTCCCACGACAACGAAAAGCGGTTGTGGCGGCTCCATGTAAAGCCGCACCTGGGATCGAAGAAGCCATCGGATTTGACGTTCGACGTGCTCAAGCGCTGGTACACCGCCGTAGCCTCTTCCAGCGTCGCCAATGCCAACCGGGCGTACACGCTCCTCAATGCCATGTTCAATGCCGCCAAACGCAAATGGAAGGAGCCTTGGGCCACCAGCAATCCCATGGAGGTGTTGAGCGCGCAGGACCGCAAGCGGGAAGTCCCCCGCTCCATCGTGATCACGCGCGAACAGCATTTGAAGCTCATCGAGTGCATTCGCCAACACCCCGCAGCTCGTTCCACCGCCGTCAAGTCCAAAAGTTCCAAGAACAAGAAAGGGGCCGACGCCGGCACACTCGCGCAGCAGCAGTCCGCGAATTGTCTTCTTCTCATCGCGTTTACGGGCTGTCGGAAGAGCGAGGCGTTGGACGCGCAATGGGGGGAGTTCGACCTCGATCAGGGATATTGGACGATCCCCGCCACGCGGACCAAGCAAAAGAAAATGACGCGCATTCCGTTGCTGCCCGAGGCGCGAGCACATCTGTGCGCGCTCTACGAAAAGCGCGTCAGCAAAACACTTCTCTTCCCGCAGGCGCGCGATGCGACCAAGTCCCAGGACACGCTCAAGCGCAGCTGGCGGACCATCATTACCCGAGCGGGCTTGACGGCGGTCACCAATCTGGAAGATGGCACCACAAGCGAGTTCCGGATTCATGACCTGAGGCACAATTTTGGCACTATGGCGGTGGAGGCGGGTGTCGCCCTTGAAGTGATAGCCGGTCTCCTCGGGCACAGTCAGATTTCGACGACGCAGCGGTATGCGCATGTCCACGACCGAATCCTGAAGGCAGGCGTGGACAAAATGGCGTCACACTTCGAGGCGACCAAGCCAAAGGCAGCGGCGGAATGACGAAGAAGGAGCCTGGCGCGAAGCGGGGAGCCAAACCGCACAACGACGAGAAGCACCTCGACGCAATGGCGGAGGAGTTGATCCACCTTCACGACGCTTTTCTCGACGACGGTCGGGACCCCGACAAGTATTTTTACGATTACAACTACAATCGCGCGTACACAGCGATGAGGAAGAAGCAGGGCGATCCCCACGCCAATCATGAGGAGGCGGACCGGAAACGGTTATACCGAAAGCTCAAGGCCGAAATTGAGAACCCCGTGGAAGCCCACGGTTCCGACGGCTGGATGCCAATCGTCCCTCGACTCGAAAAAGCCGAATGCCGTGTTTACGAGCGTCCCTACACGTTAAAGACGTGGGAGGACTACGGCGATTGAGCCAATCCGAATTATGTCCCACGCCTGACGGCGCACGCGCATACGGTTTTATGGTGACTCAAACCGTGACACCGATATGCCGCGCCTCTCACAAAATCGTCAGCTACCAGCGCCCGACGCACTCTCGAAGCTCCCAGAACTCGTCAAGCCGGCTCAGCTGACGCACGCCCTGGGCATCGCCAAATCGACCTTGTGGCGGTGGTGCAAGGCCGGCATCGGCCCCAAGCGCGTCGCCGTCGGCGCGACGGTGTTCTTTCAGCGCGAAGATGTTCTGGTCTGGCTCGAAAAGCACAAGCGGGCAGGATTATGAGCGTCCGCCGGTACGGTTACACGCCATGGAAATAGTGGGCCGAAATGTCTGAATGTTCACTTGCGAAAAGCACCGAGGTGCAAGACGCGAAGCTCCCAACACGTTCGGAGCGAATTAAGCAAGGTATCGCGACGGCCCGAGAGCGGGGTGTCGAATTTGGACGCGCCGGGCGCGGCTTGGCGGACAGAAATGCTGCCGTCGCAAATGAACATGCCAACCGTCTGCGCAAGCTTGTGGCAGAACTAATTGCGCTCGGGGTTCGTCAGCCATCGTACATGGCGCAGTGCCTAAACCGTATGGGCGTGCCTACCTCACGGGGTAAGCGGTGGCGCGCATCGACAGCGACGCGCCTCATCAAGCGGCTTGGCCCCTCATTGAATAACGATGCTATGGTCGCCTTCGCTTCCGGCATCGGATGGCGGTTGCAAGATCGACTTTCCTACGAACAGTGGCTGGCGCTCAGAAATGTAGCGAAGCCATGAGTTCTGGCAGTAAGTCGATTGGCGCGACAGCCGCGATAACCCTGGTGAACGGCGCTAGATTTCCCAGAAGCAAGAACGTCCACGCCGAGAAGGTGCTCCTCCAGAAACTAGGGAAGCACCATCACACGGCATCGAAGCACTTCGACAATTACCTGTATTCGCTGAAGGGAGGCAAGAACGCCATAAAGCAGGCTGGGCATGAGCTGGTCCATAGCTTCTCGGTCAAATTGGCCTGTGCCATCGAGCAGAACAAACGCCTCCCATGCGTTCGCCGGATCAGCCTAGTCGAACTCGCCGACACCGCCGACGCTCTGCACCTGGAAGCCCCTTGTGACGAAATTGTTGGGCTGCACGCGGAGCCAAAGTCGAACAAGCCCGGTGAGTTTCGCCCGATCTGCAACTTCGGGCCTGCCCACAGCACCGCGCAGACAACTGCCCGCTGGATGATGGAAAAGTCCCTCAATCTCCGGTCCTGGCAGTATGACTTCAAAGGGACGCCGGCTGCGATCCTCGCCATCAAGAAAGCGATCCTGTCCGGCAAGCCCTACGTCGCGCATATCGACTTTGAGAGGTTCTTCGGATCGTTCGATCATTCGGCGCTCCGTGGATCACTGCCTGTTCCGGTGAGAATGGCAGACAACTACCTAGTTGGCCGGAGCCTGAAGTTCGCCCCATGGGGTCCTCTCGTTGTCCCTATAGGTGTCCTTCTGTCGGAAGCCCGGAAGGGAGTAATGCACGGCAGTTCCTCGTCGCCCATCATCGGGGCCGACACGGTCAGCAAGCTCGAATGGCAGCCCACGCAGAACGTTAAGGCGGCGGGCTACGTCGATGACATGTTGATCGTCGGAGCCTCGGAGCTGGATGTGACGTTGAACGCGAAAGCCGTGATTGCTGCATCGGCAGCACTCCCGACCGGTTCGTTCACCATCGCAATCAAGCACATCGGCCACGCTAGCGACGGCTTCGATTTCCTCGGCGTGCATACGAAGCTCGTCGGCGGGACCGTCAGCATCACTCCGGCTGCCGGGCAGATCGAAAGATTTTCCGGCAAATTCGAGAAATTGTGCGAGACCGCAGAGGCGGCGGTTGCCGTCGCGCTCCAAAGTCACAAGCTCCCGGACCGGAGCGCCGCGCTTCAGGCGATTGCCGAAACATGGAGCTATGGCAGGAGTTGGTACTCTTCGTTCTCAATGTGCCACAACCGCTTGGAGCTTTTTGACATGGTCTGGAGCCCTACCATGTCGCTCCTTTCCCCGCTGGGCTTGAGCAGCATAGAGAGCCTTAACCACTACCTGCCGGGCGCAAAGAAGTGCGGCGGAGACCTGTCTTGAAATCCCGGTTCCAAAATGGCCGGCCACGGCAAGACTGTACCGCTCAATGGCGGCGTCGCCGCGACTATGATGGAGAATGACATGACCGGATCGGCGTCACAGAAGACCTGGGCGCAGTTGAAGAAGGTGATTTTTTCAGACTGTCTGCCACCTCGAAACGAGACGCACAAGGCAATAAACGTATTGCGCGAATTGCCAAAGCAAGTGTCTAAGTGGACGAATTCAAACGTCTTTTTCAAGTGGGTGGCATTCAAGGCACTTGAGGACGATCCGCCAGCTCTTGGCGAGATCATCTGCGACGACGTGGTTTATACGCTTCGATCACTCAATGCTCCGCCTCTCCCGAAAAAGGTTATGCCGGTGATCGATGACCCGGACGAAAAATATCTTAAATATCCCTACTCGAAAAAAACGGCATCGAATTGGCTTCAACTCGCGAAATCGGAAAACCATATAGCGATGTTGGTCGTCGTGAGTCGTTGCTTTCGTGAACGCGCTTCTATGATCCGCGATAGGTTCTTACAGGATGATTCAGACTGGTGGATTAGGATGGCAATCAACGACGTGGACTTAGGTATGATACTGCTCCACGGAGCCGCGAACCTCCCAGAGCAAGAATTGTTTCCGAATTAGGTGGTTTGCATCTCGGCCATCGGCGGTGATGTGCCAGGGCGTCATCGTTGTTCGCCCAATTCGACGGGAGCGAGAACTAGGGGGCCGGGGCCGAATGGCGCATCGCCGCATCCGGAACCGCGTCGTTGGACTACCTCTCGATAGCGGCAAGCGCGTAATGAACCCGGGTGCAGCCCCGCCAGGCGCGACACGCCAGACATCGTCCATGGCCGATCCACCTCGGGCTGAATGCCTCGCGGCCCTGGAACGACCAGGGAGGGGGGTGGAAAATAAATTTTGTGCTTCGTCGCGGAAGAAGCTGTCGTGGCCGAAAAACAACCCTGGAATTCTGCGGTTCCTTCGTGTCCGGCATGTCCGGGGCCGACTTGACCGTTCGGAACGGATAGGGAACAATCGGCTCAATAAGAGCGCCTAAGCGCCGCCAGCATGGCCCGTTCGGTCTGCTACGGCGATTTCCGAAGGGAGCCCCGGATGAATACCGCCAGCGCCATCGCGAGCGTCACGCCCGCGCCCGTACCCGTACCCGCCGCTACCCCGGACGCTGGCCCGATGGCGGAGCCCGAGGCCATCGAACTCAATCTCGACAACCCGGAAAACCCTAACCGCACCGATGAGAGCGAATGGGCCGATCTCGTAAGCGTCCTGAACGACGAACGTGAGGGTGACCTCCTCAGGCGCATCTTCCGGCTCCAGCGCGACATCGGCGCTGCCTTTTATTTTGCCAACAAGACCGATGATCCGAGAGCAATCGCCAAACGAGCAAGCAACGCGATCAATGGTTTCAAGAGCATTCTGGACCAGATAAGGGCGCTGGACCGGCATCGTCATGGGACGGTGCAGGACATCATCGTTGAACAGGTCGGCGAGCGTCCCTGGAGGTACGAGCCAACAGTCAGGGACCAAAAACTGGCAACTTCCGACAAGCTCATAGACGAGATTTTTCTCAGTCATGGCGCAAATCTGGATGACCTGGCGTCGCGTTGCCGCATGGAAGGACAGAGGCTGGCCGCGCTCCCGAGCTCTGAACTTCTGCACATCGAATGTGGTCGCCGCAGAGGCCCCGACTGTCGTAATTGGGAAACGAAGTTCTTCGACATGGCCGCGCGATTGATGGGTCACACAACGAAATTTCGATTGGCCATTGAGAAGTGTCACGGTCACAAGCCCCAGCACATCCGCGTCACGCGCGTTGGCAACGTCCCGAAAGGCAAGCGCAAGAAGAACTCCGCAATGACGCCGAACGGATCAAACGGTGGCACGCCGCACGCGGACGTGGCCAGCACGGCGAACTGATCATGGACACGTCATTCACCACCGCTATCTGCGGCGCGCGAACGCCATCAGGCGCTCCGTGCCAGGCCACGCCAGCCGAGGGCAGACGGCGATGCCGACTGCATGGCGGCGCTCCCGGCTCAGGCGCACCGAAGGGAAATCAAAACGCACTCAAGCACGGTCTGACGACCAAAGAGCAGTGGGAACGGCTGAAATATGCCAATCGCTTCTGGCGCGATGCACGGGCGTCGTGTCGTTGCTAAGGTCGAGTGGCACCCGGGGCGAGCTATAAAGAGCCACGAAGTTCAAATAAGACGTTGTTGTCTCACGATGGCTCGCAAGCTGTACGCCACGTCCCTTCGCCAAAGCTTCCGGGCTTTTGGGGATCATCAGTTTCAACAACTCCGCTTTGAAACGCGATAAACCGAACGTAGCCAACGTACGCACCAAAACCGTTCTTGGCGTTCACTTCGCCACATACGATATGCGAGCCATCGCTCCTGACGTGAGCCTGAACATTTTGAAATTCTACACTCTCAGAATCGCGCATTTGCGAAGTGACGAGACGTTCAGCGGCAGCTTCTGTGAATCCGCCGTCAACGTCCTCTTGGTGCAATCCGATGGCAACGACTATGCCAAAAAGACCAACAACGGCCCCCAAGCCGATTAACAGTTTCGTCGCGGTTTTCATTGCGATGGTTGGCTCCTAAGCTCCCAAAAATGACACGATTAGGGGACATATTCTAGCAGCGAATTCCCGCTAAAGATCATCTTCGCGATGCGAGGGTACAGGACCCTGGCAGGCCTCTGGCCGCTGGCGAGATCGCAGCGTCCATCATCGCAGCCAAGGGGTTCCCGGATGCGGCCCATCTGGCCGTCACGAAGATGATAGTGGCGCGGCTCGGGGCCATGACGCGGCGTGGGGAGATCGAAAAAGACGGCAAGACCCGCAACGCCAAGTGGGCGGTAAGTCGCGACATTAACTAATGGGGTGTTAAGAATTTGGGAGCATATTTCGCGAACCCGTTTAGCATCCTACGGCGCATTCCAAACCCCACCGCTCCCCGAAGGCGGTGGGGTTGCCATTACGGAAACGCGGCATGGTCACGACGCGAACATATTCAGCAGCAGAAGTCAGCGAACTGATTGAAGCCCTACGCTCAAGTGGGGACATTCCTGCGTCTGAACTCGCGGGAATGGAAAAACTGGGACTGCTTCTACGTCGATTTGAGAAAATGTCGGATGCCGACATTGCCGCAGAAGCCCAACGCTATTTCCGATCTGTTTGACGGTAGCGCCGTCGAGAGGAGAGCGGCGTAGCCGCCACAAGGAACGGCCAACATCCCGAACGCGGATCACGAAGTTGCCGCCGGGCCGACATCACGTTCCACGCCCAACTCGGCCTCAAGCTCACCAAAAAACAGGTCCGCTCCGTTCAACAGCTCAACATCCTCGACCGACACGCACGCCCTGAGCTTGTCCAGCTCGGCTCTCGCGCCCGTCAGCGTCAGCCATGGGGTCTCGCCGGATGCAGTGAGGCGTTCACGCCGCCATCATCCTCATTGTCGTTGGCTATGGGCGGCAGCGACTCTAGCAGTTCCGCCAGAACTTCCACTTCCACCAGCTGCACCGGCATTCCCCTAGGGAGTCGCACTTCTGCCTTAGGGAGCCTATGCAGGGAGCGGCGTTTTCGCGCGTTATCGTTGGCGACATTCCCTCCCTCGGGCTTTGGATCGTGGGGCTACCTCACGACCGGGACTCCCGCAATCCACAGGAAAATACACTGGCAGACGGTGCGGACGTGAGGAGCAGCATGGCGCGTCAATCGTCCTCTTCGTCCTCGCAACCCAACCCGTGGTCTTCGAAGACTTGTTCAACCCGGTCTTCGATATCTGCCGGTGACTCGGTGCCTGCGATGGATTCCAAATCGCTCTTGACCGCGCTTTCGATACGCCAGGTATTGGTGAAGGAGAGGCCGTCAACGTCGCGCAGTTCGCGTTGCGCTTAGTCGCTTCCATTCTCCGCTCGCGAACTTGTTTTTCAGCTCCCGCAACACCTTGGCTGCGGTCTGAACATCATGCATCGAAATATCTGCAGCCAAGGGTGCGATCAGCTTTGTTTCGCGTCGTGTCAACGCCTCCAAAAACAGGCGCCCCTTTGGAGTCAAACGCACTAATTTTGAGCGTTCGTGTGCCGGGTTGGGAATGAATTCAACTAGGCCTTCTAGATTCAGACTATCTACTATCTTTTGGAAATGCTGACGCGCCACGGGCCTAGCGCGAGCCATGTGGGCAACTGTACGCGATCCATTACGGGCAAGTTCTTTGAGGATGCTTCGTCGTCCTGATGATCCAGCACCTTTCCCCATCAAGTCCGCAGCAGCAACTTTCATTCGAAAGTAGAGCAACGCAGATTCGGTCATGAGAGCGTCTACCGCCGCCACCTTGTCCGCGGTCATGGACTTCCTCTGTCTGGAGCGTAGTCTCTTGCTCATCCTGTGAACCCTGGAATGACGGCCGCTTCGACCCACGATTCCTGATCGTTCCAGCATATGCTGGCGGCGTCAAAACATCGGTGTTGGGATGTCACCCCAGACCACGTGCGCTGGAGGGATATCGACCGCGGTGACCGAAGCTGCGGCTATATTCACCCTGACAAGAACCAAGGGACTGCGACCGTAAGCCCATTTGACGATGTCCTTGCCCGTCGGTTCATGAAAGTGTGTGCGCGCCTCCGTAAATAGAACCTTGTAGTAGCGGCGGTCGAAGTTCTGAGGGGTGCGATGGCCACCAAGTTTGTAGAGCACTTCCACGGGCAAGTCCGGGAGATACCATTCCGACGGGATAACATAAACAATCAGTTTCGCGGACGGCCCAACAGAACGCAGTTTTTGCTGAACCACTGGATTCGCAGCTGCCAGTTCGTATGCCGAGGATAGCTCGTTTTCCGTGAGAACGGCAGGAGAAAGGACCGCTGCATTTTCGGAATACAGTGACGAAATCTTCGAGAGCGAATAATTCCTGAGTTCGAAGGCAACGCCAATCGCTACTCCCATGGCGACCGCATAGATTGCTAGCATTGCGGTGAGCCGTTGACCTCCGGTTTTCGGTAGCAAGTCTGGAATCCAGTGAATGAGCCTTCGAGGTAGAAACATTCCCGTCCGCGTCTGGTACGAATGGTAGCTTTCACCGTATTTCTCCAAGCATCGCTCTTCCTCCCAGCGAGCCAACAGAATATAGAGAAACAGCATAGAAACGTAACTCACGAGCACCAGGAAACGGGGCCAAATTAACATGGTTCCGAATCCCAGGATTGCCAAACCCAAATACTGGGGGTGGCGAATGTATGCATAGATTCCGCCGGTTACTGCTTGTTGGCGCCGAAATTTTGCCCAATAGATCTGGGCTGCTCCTATACCAAAAAACAGCAAGCCCAGGAGCCCGACAATTTCTCCCACTTCATGCAACTCATTGAGCAGCCAGCTGTTCGTCTGGGAAAAGTGGGGCAGGAAAAAAGCTGTCAGCCAGGAGGTGCTTGGAGATCGGTGCAACAAATTGAGTGCCGGCCCGTAGGCCGAGTAGAAGTAGAGAGCGAATGGGCTGATCATGTAGAGAAACTCAAGGACGATGACGAGGTAAAATCCCCACGCCGCAACCGCCACAAACGTCTTCCTTTTCTCCATCGTAGTCCTTCTTAGATCATTGACACATAATTGTCTATATGGCACTTAGTTGTCACTATGATATACGCGTTATGCAGCACTTAGTTCCCTAGCGCCTGGGATCGAGCTTTGATGTTTTCCCGTCGATACGTCGTCAAATTCAGCGCTGCGGCTCCCGTCGCAGCGGCACTCGGCACACTTCTGATGCAGCGTTGCGAGCTAATTCAGGCTAACAGCCCTGAGGTTGCACACTTCCATGTCCCTCTGCCCATCCCACCGGTTCTGAGGCCAGTCCGCTCCGATGATGAGGCGGATTACTACGAGATCACGCAGCGTGAGGCACAAGTAGAAATTTTGCCTGGGTTGCATACGACAGTGTGGGGATATGAGGGTATTTTTCCCGGACCGACGATCAAAGCACGTCACGGAAGGACCACCGTTATTCGTCATCTTAACCGTCTCGCGATACCCACGGTAGTTCATCTGCACGGGGGTGCGACACCATCAGAGTCGGATGGCTTTCCGACGGAATTACAAATTCCCGATGGTCACCCAAGCTACGTGCTCCAGTCCGCGATGTGTGACGTGACGCCGAGCAGCTCGGATCCAGGGCATGGCGACAGGTCGCGGTCGAGCAATTCGACGAGGACCTACGTGTACCCCAATAAACAGCGCGCCGCGACGCTCTGGTACCACGATCATGCCATGGGTTTTAATGGCCGCAACATCTATATGGGTTTGGCCGGCTTATATCTCATCGAGGACGAAGAAGAGGCCGCATTACCGTTACCACGTGGTATATGCGACATCCCGCTGATGCTCTTCATGCGCACGTTCGGCGCTGATGGCGCGCTTGTCTACAATTCCGTTGGACACACAGGCGCGCAAGGCGATGTGATGCTGGTCAACGGCGCACCCTGGCCGCGATTGGAGGTTGCGCGACGCAAATACCGCTTCCGCATTCTTAATGCTTCGAATGCGACAACCTTTCGCCTTGCACTGAGCTCTGGAAAGCCCCTCGTTCAAATCGCAACCGACGGGGGACTGCTTCCGGAACCCGTCACCAGTCCCAGCATTCCGCTTGCGATGGCGGAACGCGTAGAGGTGGTCATCGATTTTGCCGAGTACTCATCCGGAAGCACACTCGTGCTACAGAACCTGGAGATGGCCGGCGTGCTGGGTAAAATTATGCGTTTCGATGTGACGGGGCCGGAAGTCCATGATGATAGTTCGGTGCCACAACGTCTTGCCACGATGACGGCACTGCGGCCAGAGGCTGCCGTGCGCACGCGTGAGTTCCGGTTTGGTGGCATTACCGCATTCAATATGCCTCCGGTGGCATGGGCGATTAATGGCAACCGGTTCGATCCCTGCCGCGTTGACGCAGCACCACGGCTCGGCGACACTGAAATTTGGCATTTTTATAACTCGCCTTCCCGCTTCCATAGTAGAATCCACCCGCCTCACATCCATCTCGTGCAGTTTCAGATATTGGAACGAAACGGCAAGGCACCTTATTCCCATGAAACAGGTTGGAAAGATACACTCCGTCTCGAACCAGGCGAAGATGCGAGGGTCATCATGCGCTTTGGTGGTTATAAAGGACGCTATATCCTTCACTGCCATAATCTGGAACACGAAGACTACGAGATGATGGCGCGCTTCGATGTCGTATGAGAATTGATTGTAACGATAGATACTGTTTGGAATGAAATAAAACCCTTTCTCCAATCGAACTTGCCCCTAACCTTGGACCACTCGGGCTAGACAATTCTTGCTTCCTCGGACGCGTGGCTGTCCGGTGAGCGCGAAACGGCCCATACGTTGCGCCATCTATACGCGCAAATCGACGGAGGAGGGTCTTGAGCAAGACTTCAACAGCCTCTGATACTCTATCGTGACTCGCCCACAAACTGGAGCGTGTGAAATGAGCCTGAAAGAAAAACATTTGGTGCTGGACCTCGCGAGCACAATGTGCCGTCGAGGGGGACGGCAAATATCGCCTTCAACGCGGCATCACGCGTGCGGCAGCCATTCGCAGCGTACTTGTCGGGAAGTCCGGAGGTATGTGTGAGTAACTCCTCGACTGTTATCCGGCCGTTCCCTTCGAACGGTATGCGGACGATGCGATCTGCCACTGCCGGACGCAACAAGAGGCCGAAGCCTTGCGTGCCGCTCTGGATGAGCGGTTCGCGGCGTGTGGGCTGGTGCTTCATCCGCAGAAGACCAAGATCGTCTACTGCAAGGACACCAACCGGAAAGGGCGTCACCCAACGATCCTGTTCGACTTCCTCGGCTATAGGTTCCAACCGAGGCTCACGGCATGGCCCAATGGGAAGTATCCCGCCGCGCCACTCGACCGCGAGACGCTCATCTCGGGCACGCAAGGCTGTTGGGCGGCCACGAAGCAGATCAACTGCGCAGGATTGGAGCCGTTCAAGGTAACTTAATCATATTCCCCCAAAGGTGGTCTGGTGACGACGAGTACGGCAATCGAAAGCGACCGATTAGGCACTTTTTCGCACGCGTCGAACGAACCACGTCTTTTGCAAAGATTCTACCATTCGCGCTGGTGGCCGGCGATAGCCGTTGGAGCAATCGGCATTGCGGCCTCATTCTCTGTGTTCACCATCGCCCGGAGTGCGGACGATTCGCGTGTCAAAAGCATTCTGGAACTACGGGTGGAATGGCGCGCGCGCGATTTGGAGTGGAAGATTCTGCTGTCCGCGGAGTCGGTCAAGACGCTCGCGATGCATGTCGCCGCCGACAAGAATTTCGACGCCGTCGTCTTCAACCGCGTGGCCCAACTCAGCCACGCGGCGGACGAAGCGATCACTGCATTGGATTGGGCACCCTACGTCGCCAGCAACGACCGTGAGACCTTCGTGGAGAGCGCGCGCCGGTCCGGCCTGTCCGGCTACGGACTCGTCGAGCGTTCTGCCGCCGGCAATCGCTTCGAAAAAGCCGCAGAGCGTCACGAATATTTGCCGGTCCTGTTCGAGGAGACATACGAGGGCGAGCCAGTGCCGCTTGGCTTCGACCTGCTTTCTCAGGCGCTGCGGCGCCCGACGGCCCTGCGCGCGCGCGACGCGGGACAGCCGTTCGCTACGCCGACCGTGCGCTTGTTCACGGTCGCCGGTTCAGCCATGGGCTACCAGGTCTATTGGCCGGTCTATGCGGGGACGGCCGTGCCAAGGACGACGGAAGAACGGCGCGCCGGCTTTCGCGGCATGGCGGTGGGACGCTTTCGGATCGATACGCTGCTGGCCGCAGCAATCCAGGGCACGCCCCGGATCGTCGAGCATATCGATTTTTTTCTTGATACCGATCTACCTCATGCACCGCCTGAACGCGCGGCGTCATACGATCCAGTCACAAACAAAGTCACTGTCGGCGCTGACCCACCACAAACGGCCGCCGCCGGCGTCAGCTTCAATCGCGATTTTGAAATCTACGGACGCCATTGGACTTTAGTCTCCCGCTTTTCGCCCGAAACAGTCGCAGGCCTCCGTTCCCAAAGTCCCTGGGCGTTGCTGGTGGTCGGCTTGCTCCTGACGGCTCTTCTTGCGGCCTATATCCAGCGTGAGCGCACGCGGCGAACGACAGTCGAAACTCTGGTTTCCGCGCGAACGACAGAATTGAGCCGTGCCAACACGGATCTCCGGGAGGAGTCCATCCAGCGGCGACGCAGCGAGGAGAGCCTTCGCGAATCGACGGGCCTGCTTCAGGCAACGTTCGATGCGGCTCCGTTCCCCATCGTCGTCGCAGCGCCCGACGCAACCGTAATGATGTGGAACAAGTCGGCCGAGGCCAGTCTTGGATACCACGCCGCCGATATGGTGGGCCGCAGCTGCGCTGACCTGGTTCCGGAGGAGGGTAAAGCGGAAGTCGGCGAGTGCTTCGCGCGCGCGCTCCGCGGAGAACGGCTGGCCGGTATTCTGGTCCGCCTGCGCCATCAAGAGGGCAAGCTGCTCGACATCAGCTTTTCGTCCGCGCCGGTCTTCGATGCCGACGGCCACATCCGCGCCCTCGTTCATGCGCTGGAGGACGTGACCCAAAGCAGGGCGGTGGAGCGTCAATTTCTACAAGCACAGAAAATGGAGGCCATCGGCAATCTCACCGGCGGAATGGCGCATGATTTCAACAATCTCCTCGGCATCGTCATCGGCAATCTCGACCTGCTGGGCAGCCGCCTGGGCGAGGACAGCGAAAGCCGCGAATTGTTGACCGATGCGCTCGATGGAGCCTTGCGCGGCGCCGACCTCACGCGGCGACTCCTCGCCTTCGCGCGACGACAGCCTCTGCGTCCGGAACGCATTGACGCCAACACGCTGGTCTCGGGCACTGCCACGCTTCTGCGCCGGACTTTGGGGGAGGACATACAGATTGGGCTCAAGCTGGAGAGCAAACCATGGCGAATTCGCGTCGATCCGGCTCAACTCGAAGCTGCCATCATCAATCTTGCGACCAATGCCCGTGATGCAATGGTGAATGGAGGAAAGCTCATAATCGAAACCGCCAACATGCACCTCGATGAAGTCTACGCGGCTCAGTACCCCGACGTGCGGGCGGGCGACTACATGCGCATCGAAATCTGTGACACGGGCGCGGGCATCCCCGCGGACATCCTGCCGCGCATCTTCGAGCCCTTTTTCACGACCAAGGAGGCTGGCAAAGGCAGCGGACTGGGACTGAGCATGGTCTACGGCTTCATGAAACAGTCCGGCGGCCATATCAACGTATACAGCGAACCGGAGAAGGGCACATGTTTTCGCCTTTATCTGCCGCGCGAACTGGTCGGCGACGAGGAAGTTCGTTCAATCGCAGCGCAGCGAGCTGAGGGCGGAAGCGAACGCGTCCTGGTGGTCGAGGACAACGAGAAGCTTCGTCGTGTCGTCGTCAAGCAGCTTTGCGATCTCGGCTACAAGGTTTTCGAATCGGAGAGTGCAGCGTCTGCGCTTGTCCTTCTCAGCACCGAGAGCGTCGATCTCCTGTTTACCGACATCGTCATGCCGGGCGAGATGAACGGTGCGGACCTCGCTCGGGAAGCGCGGTTGCACATGCCGGGCCTTAGGGTGCTATTTACGTCGGGGTTCCCGGGGGGAAGGGTGGACAGCGACGGCTGGCTTGCGCGCACGGACAAGCTGCTAAGCAAGCCCTATCGTCAGGACGACCTGGCACGCGCATTGCGGGAGTTGCTCGACCAGCCGTTAGAGGCCTTGTCGTAGGCCGTCGTCGACTTTTCGTTTTCCGCGGTGAAGTTGTCATCCCTCGCTTCGACGGATTGCAGAAGCTGACGGAGCAGGGCGCTCTCCACGCGGTGGGGCATGTTAGTGTCGCTGTTGGCAGCCATTGCCCACGTCGTCATTACAGACTGCCGGATTCGGTGCTCGCAGCAGTAAGGACGTTCACCGCTTCTTGCAGTTCGGCCGCGCGGAATGGCTTCTGCAACACAAGATCGGCGCCGAGCTTCTTGGCCATCTGGAGGAAGTCGGCGTCTCCGCCGGCCCAACTGCCGGAAATTGCGAGAATCTTGGCGTGACCGGTGGCCCGGAGTTCGATGATAGTTTCGAGGCCCTCCTTCCCCGGCATCATGATGTCGGTGATCACGACATCCGGCGCGTGTGATTGGAATGCGGCCAATCCCTCGCATCCGTCACTTGCTTCGATCACAGCGTGACCGGACGAGGTGAGCATTCGCCGCACGGTTGCGCGCATTTGCGGATCGTCGTCGATCACCAGAACCAGCGGCATAGACAGCTCCTCGGAGGGCGCGCACACAATCGTCCCCGATACGTTAAAGACTTGCCAACACTTTCGCGTTGCCATTCAACCGCGCACCCGTGAAGTCGCACCTGTGCGTGTGCCACTCGACAGCACACCCACCAATCGCATGAGGGGCCAGAGCTAGTCGCGAGAGTTCAGCCATAGCGCCTTGATTTAGAGGTTCACGATGAAGCCTACGCACACGCTCGAACACGCGATCCATGGTTGCGATCATGCGATGCAGGAGATCACGACCTGCGTGATCTGTAACCGTTGGCTCGAATAAGCATTCTTCGCAAGAAAATGCGGCCGCTCTGGCACGGATCAGTCAGCAGCATGAGAAACGATTCTAGTAGGCGCTGCTCGATGGGAGCCCGTCTGCTTCATCGATGACAATGCCGGAGAGGTACCCCTGTTGTCGTAGCAGAGTGCCCAGCGCCGAAAGCATTTCGTCATCCGGCATCCGATAAGATCGTTCTCCGACCAGAGCTTGCGCGCCGTCGGAGAAGGCGCAATTGCATTGCCGAAGACGGCGAGACGCATCGCTCGCGACCGAAACGAAGGGAAGGAGTGCAAAGCGCTTGCGGCGCGTGCGCCGAACTGAGGCTTAGCTTGGCCGTCAGACGGACGTTTGATGTTTGGGAAACGAAGGAGACCGGCGGGTAATTTTGTTATGCTGAACGCAGTGCCTAACTGACGGTTTTTACCTGCATCGCAAAGGCGAGCGCGAGGTCACCATAGAGGGATGCTGATATGCTCGGTCAGCTGAGCTTCAGATTCGGACCATCCGCAAACGCAGTGCGTTGACGATGACAGATACCGAACTGAGGGACATCGCGGCTGCGGCGAGAACGGGCGACAGGAGCAAACCGAAGACAGGATAAAGCACCCCGGCAGCAATCGGGACACCGGCAGCATTGTAGACGAAGGCGAAAAACAGATTCTGCCGGATATTGCGCATAGTTGCTTTCGACAAATGCCGCGCGCGCACGATGCCGCCAAGATCGCCCTTGAGCAGCGTAATGCCCGCACTTTCGATGGCAATGTCGGTTCCAGTTCCCATGGCAATGCCGACATCGGCAGCAGCCAGAGCGGGAGCGTCATTGACACCATCGCCCGCCATCGCCACCACATGGCGTTCGCCGCGTAACTTTTCGATCACGGCGCTCTTGCGGTCGGGCAACACATCGGCTTCGACATCGCTGATACCGAGTTTCCGCGCCACCGCGAGCGCAGTCGTGCGGTTGTCTCCCGTCAGCATGACATGAATGCCCTCTGCAATCAGAGCCTTCAATGCAGGTACCGTCGATCCCTTTACGGGATCGGCAATGGCGATCACGCCAGCGGCGGTACCATCGACAGCCAGGTAGACCACCGTTGCTCCCTCTCCGCGAAGACGTTCCGCCTCAATGTCGAGCTTTTCGGTTGCGATCTTGAGTTCAATGAGAAATTTTGCATTTCCCAAGGCTATGGAATGGCCTTCAACGGTTCCAACCACGCCTTTGCCGGTCGGCGCGTCGAAACCGGAAACTGATGCGAGCGCGATCTTACGCTCTGTTGCCGCCGCAACGATGGCGCGGGCTAAAGGATGTTCGCTCGATTGTTCGAGACTCGCCGCAAAGCGGACAACGTCGTCTTCGCCGAAGCCTGTTGCCACAACAACGGCGACGACTTTCGGTTTGCCTTCGGTTAATGTGCCGGTCTTATCGACCACCAGCGTATCGACCTTTTCCATTCGCTCCAGTGCCTCGGCATTCTTGATGAGGACACCAAGGCCTGCACCGCGACCGACGCCGACCATGATCGCCATCGGCGTGGCGAGACCGAGCGCGCAGGGGCAAGCAATGATCAGCACCGTCACGGCAGCGACAAAGCCATAGGCCAAACGGGGTTCGGGACCATAGACGGCCCACGCGGCGAAAGCCGCAATCGCAACGACAATGACAGCAGGAACGAACCAGCCCGCCGCCTGGTCGGCAAGACGCTGGATCGGTGCGCGTGAGCGTTGGGCGCTCGCTACCATGCGAACGATTTGCGCAAGTAACGTGTCGCGCCCGACTTTCTCGGCGCGCATGACAAATCCGCCGGTTTGATTGATGGTCCCTGCGATAAGCTTTGCGCCCTGCTCCTTGGTTACGGGCATCGACTCGCCCGTCACCATCGACTCGTCGAGCGCGGAGCGACCCTCCAGCACGGTTCCGTCGACCGGCGTTTTCTCGCCGGGCCGCACGCGCAGACG
>PKWC01000209.1 GCA_003131925.1 Alphaproteobacteria bacterium
AGGCGAAGGCCTCGTTCAATTCGTAGAGATCGATGTCGTCGCTGCTCATGCCCGCGCGCTTCAGCACCTTTTCCGCCACGAGGCCCGGACCGGTCAGCATGATGGCCGGTTCCGAACCGATCGAGCCAAAGCCGCGAATGCGCGCACGCGGTTTCAGGCCGGCGGCCTTTCCCGCTTCCCTGCTTCCAAGCAGCACGGCCGCCGCCCCATCCACGATGCCGCTCGAATTGCCCGCATGATGCACGTGGCGGATCTTCTCGACCTGCGGATAGCGCTGGATCGCAACCGCGTCGAAGCCGGCGAATTCGCCGATGTCCTCGAATGATGCCTTCAGCGCGGCGAGAGACTGCATGGAAGTTTCGGGCCGCATGTGCTCGTCGCGGTCGAGCAGCGTCTGGCCGAGGATGTCCTTTACCGGCATCACCGATTTCGAGAAATAACCGCTGTTCCACGCATTCGCCGCGCGCTTCTGGCTCTCGACCGCGAAGGCATCGACATCGGCGCGCGAGAATCCGTCGAGCGTGGCGATGAGATCGGCGCCGATTCCCTGCGGCGTGAAATAGGATTTGAACGCGATCTGCGGATCGATCGGCCACGCGCCGCCCGACGCACCCATGCCGACGCGACTCATCGATTCCACGCCGCCGCCAATCGTCATCTCGGACTGCCCCGACATGATCTGCGCCGCTGCCATGTTCGTCGCTTCGAGACCGCTCGCACAGAAGCGGTTGATCTGCACGCCCGCGACGCTTTCGGCATAATCGGCATTGAGCGCGGCGATGCGCGCGATGTCGGCACCCGCCTCGCCCACCGGATCGACNNAGCGCGGTCACTTCGTGCAGCGCCCCATCTTTCTTCCCGCGCCCGCGCGGCGTGCGTACAGTGTCATAAACAAAGCAGTCGGTCATGAGAGGCGGTCCCGGCGCGGTAGCGGCGCCACTCGGCCACGCCAACGCCCCACCCGGCAAGAGAATTATTATTCAGGCAGCTGAGAGTAAGAGAAAACGCCAAGGCGCGAAGACGCCAGGAACAATTGCACAATGCGTGCTCATGAACGTGAATTCAGTCCCGATCGATGAAACGAGGAGACGGCCAGCGCTTTCCTCCCCCATCGTGGGGNNCCACGATGGGGGAGGAAAAAAGGGCGCGGACTCGGTTTCTCTTAGGTAGTGAGACAGTGCAAAGGGATCGCGCGTATCGGCGCGTAATAGCGCCTACGCGGCGGCGCGGACGGGGTGGTCTTCACTGGCGAGATTCTCTGCCGCGAATTCCCAGTTCAGCTTCCCGATCACGGCCTCAAGATATTTTGCGCGGACGTTCTGGTAGTCGAGATAATAGGCGTGCTCCCACACATCGACGGTCAGAAGACAATTGGTATGGCGCGCCATCGGATCGAGCGCGTTGCCCGTCTTCGCGATCGAGAGCTTTCCCGCGCTCGACACGAGCCACGCCCAGCCGCTGCCGAACTGCTCCGTGCCGGCCGCGGCGAATTGCTTGAGCAGCGCGTCGAGCCCGCCAAAATCGCGCTCGATCGCCTGGGCGAGCTTGCCGTCCGGTTTCGATGCGTGCGGCGAGAGGCTGCGCCAGTAGAAATCGTGGTTCCACACCTGCCCGGCATTGTTGAAGATTTTCTTCTCTTGTTCCGTCTCGCGGCCGGCGGTCGTGCGGACGATCTGCTCGAGTTTCATGTCGGCGTAGCGTGTTCCCGCGACGAGCTTGTTGAGCGTCTCGACATAGGTCTTGTGGTGCTTGTGGTAGTGAAATTCGACGGTGCGCGCAGAAATCGCAGGCGCGAGTGCATCTTCATCATAGGGCAAAGGCGACAGCTCAAAGGGCTTGGACATCGAGGGCTTGGACATCGGGGAACTCCGCTGGAGGATGGCAACGACGCGCACCGCAGGAGGGTCGACTCGGACCTCTCATTGCCGTTGTCCGGCTCTTTCAAGCGACGCGCGCCACTGATTCAAAGCCCGAGAAAAGCGATAGTTCCCCACTTTCCGCGGGAACCTGCCGGAGGGCGCAAGCCGTCCGACATGGCTGCAAACACACCGCGCGAGACGAAACCGCAACGAATCCTTCCGTTCGTTCGTTTGCAGCATTGAGTCTCGTCGCGGGCCAAGAAGGGGCGGCACGCGCGCTGGGACGAACCGCGAGAGGATCGCGCTTGTCGACCGCCGGAACGCAAGGCATGCGGAGAACCACCATGGAACGCTGGCGCGCCCTGGGGCTCGATACGTCGCCTCACGCCGATCTGATTGCGCAGCGGCTCTCGCATTTCGCCGAACTTTCTGGCCGAGAGATCGCGCTTCTCGAATCGCTCGCTCAGCACACCGACGAATCGGCGGCGGGAACCGAGTTGATCCGGGAAGGCCAATCGCTCGATTCCCCCCGGCTCATGATGGCGGGCTGGGCCTGCCGGTATCGGACCCTGCCCGACGGGCGGCGCCAGATATTCAAATTCATTCTGCCGGGCGACCTCTTCGGCTTCTGTCTTCGGCCGAAGGCCGTGGCGCTCACTGCGACGATCGCATTGACGCCGGTGGTGACCGCCGACGCCTCGCCCTTGGCCACCGCGATCACCAAGGATGCGGCGTCGCATCCGGGACTAACCCAGGCCTGCTACGCAACCGTCGGCCTCAATGAGGCATATCTCCTCAATCAGCTCGTGCGCGTGGGGCGTCAAACAGCCTATGAGCGCACCGCGCATTTCATCCTCGAGATCCGCGAGCGGCTTTCGATGGTGGGGCTGGCCGGCGAAGCCAGCGTGGCGATCCCGCTGACCCAGGAAATCATGGCCGACGCACTAGGCTTGAGCGTCGTGCATCTCAACCGCACGCTGCAGCAGCTGAGGCGAAATCAGCTAATCGAATTCAAGGGCGGGATGGTGCGGCTGCTGCAACCGCAACGCCTTGCCGAAATCGCCAATTTCCGCGCCCCGCACGTAACCGAGACCGCGCGCGCCGCGGCGTAGGCCACAGTCCCCTTCCTATCGATCGAACTCGGGCGCGCGCTGAAGGCGGCGTGCAAGACCCCGCAGGCGGATATCGACCCAGTCGGGACGCTTCCCTGTCTCCAGGACGATTTCGCGCGCGGCCTTCTCGATCGTGAACGCTTCGACGATCTGACGCTCGCCGTTCTCGAGCGGGCGTCCGCGGCCCTCGCCATAAGCATCGAGAAATTTGCGTTCGGCCAACCTGCGGAATTCATTGAGGAGTTCGGACGCCCTGGCCTGACCAGGCGCGCCGGCGGCCAGCTTGGGTTCACGCTCGATGACGTCCGCCACAGCGTCGAAGGAGTCGACAACGCTGGCGACGTCGCGCATCGGGCTGCGCTTGGCGCGCCGCGCCTCGAGCGGCTTCGTCGAGTCGCCTTCGAAATTGATGATTGCGACGTCGCCTCCGCAAACGAGCACGTGCCTCAGATGAAGGTCGCCGTGGATCCGCGTGCGCAACGATCCAAGTCCCCTGGCAAGATATCCTGCCATGCGCTTCAGAATCTCGTCATGCCCCGCTGCAAGCTGAGCCACCAGGCGGCGCCTGTCCTTGTCTTCCGTGCGAAGGAGAGATTTCAATGCCGCTTTCAGGTGATCGCGCGCGTCGGCCCACGCGGCATCCACACCGGCCTCATCGACGATTTCGGGCGCGAAGTCCGGATTCCAGCTGGGTTCGGCGAGAATGGCGTGCATCTCTCCGACGCGGCGGCCGAGCGCCTGCACGAAGATCCAGCAGGAGTCGAAAACGTCCGCGGCGACTTCGCGCCGGGCGACCGCCTGTTCGTCGATGATGCGGGCAAGCTGTTCATGGGTCCAGCGCTCGCCGTTTCCCTGGTGCGTGACAAAGGTTTCGACAATCGCAAGCGCCGAACTCTCGCGGGAGGCGCTGCGGCGCACGACTTCGCCGATCAACCGGGGAATGCCGGCGAAGCCTCGTTCCGTCAACAGGCGCGTCATTTCGGGCTCCGGATGTATCCCCTCGATGACGCGACGATAAAGCTTGATGATGGCGCGGCGGCCCACGACAAGGCGAGACTTGGCAAGTTCGGGGCCTGGCCATTCGATCTCGGCATCCCAGGGAATGCTCGCCGCCGCATCGCCCAGAGGCAGGAATGCGATCTCGCCGTCGCCGAAGGGAATCGTTTCGCGGCGCGCCAGACCGCCCAGAACGGCGTGCGCAAAATTGGCCGATGCGAATCCGTCGGTGAGCAGGCCCACCCGCCGTGCACGGCGTGCGCGGGCAAAAGCGAGCGGCGCTTCGGACGCCCCAGAGGAAACGTCCTCCCATGCTATCGCCATCGGCAGCGCGTAGCGAACGCGGTCGCCGTCTTCGTATATTTCCACATCTGCGAAAACAGCGTCCTGCTCCGCGCCGGGCATTGGTGCAACCGCCGTGATCTGGAGCTTGCGGATTTCAGCGCCTCTGTGCTGAAACCAGCGTCTGCCGGAAATATAATGCGGAAGGATGTCCCTCTGGAGAATCTCTCTCATTGCCGGATCGAGAGATTGCGTCAGGCTGCCGCGCAGAACGAAGGTCTGGTGCTCGATGAACGCTCCCGCCGCCGTCGTACTCCAGGCCGGCGCGTGCGCCTCCTTGCTGAGCAGGAACCAGTAAAATCCGTAGGGCGGCAGCGTCAGCAGATAGGGGAGATGTCCGATCTGCGGGAAGGGCGTTCCGCCCAGAAGCTCGACGGGCGTGCGGCCGGTGAATTCGCTGAGATCGAGCTCTACCGCCTGTGCAGAGCGAGAGACGTTGACGACGCAGAGAATCGTATCGTCCTCATGCTCGCGCAGATAGGCGAGGACCTTCCGGTTCTGAGGCAGCAGAAGCCTCATGCTGCCGCGCCCGAACGCCTTGTGGCGCCTGCGCTCGAGCAGCATGCGGCGTAGCCAGTTGAGAAGCGAATGCGGATTGCGCCACTGGGCTTCCACATTGACTGCCTGATAGCCCCAAAGCGGATCCATGATCGGTGGCAGCACGAGCGATGACGGATCGGCGCGGCTGAAGCCGCCATTGCGGTCCGACGACCATTGCATGGGCGTGCGCACGCCGTCGCGGTCGCCCAGATAGATGTTGTCGCCCATGCCGATTTCGTCGCCGTAATAGATGATGGGCGTGCCCGGCATGGTGAGAAGCAGGCTGTTCATCAGCTCGATGCGGCGGCGGTCGTTCTCGAGAAGCGGCGCGAGCCTCCTGCGTATTCCGAGATTGAGCCGCGCGCGCCGGTCCGCAGCGTAGACTTCCCAGAGATAATCCCGCTCGCGATCGGTGACCGTTTCAAGCGTCAGCTCGTCGTGGTTGCGCAGGAAAATCGCCCATTGGCAGCCCTGGGGAATATCGGGCGTCTGGCGAATGATGTCGGTGATCGGAAAGCGATCTTCCTGCGCGATCGCCATGTACATGCGCGGCATCAGCGGGAAGTGGAACACCATGTGGCATTCGTCGCCCGCGCCGAAATATTCCTGGATGTCTTCCGGCCACTGGTTGGCTTCCGCAAGCAGCATGCGGTCGGGATAATCCTCGTCGATCACGCTGCGAATGTGTTTCAGGATCGCGTGCGTCTCCGGCAGGTTCTCGCTTGTGGTGCCCTCGCGTTCGACAAGATAGGCGACCGCGTCCAGCCTGAACCCGTCGACGCCGATGTCGAGCCAGAAGCGCATGGCGGAGATGATGGCTTCGAGCACGCGCGGATTGTCGAAATTAAGGTCCGGCTGGTGTGCGTAGAATCTGTGCCAGTAATAGGCATTCGCTTCCTCGTCCCATGTCCAGTTGGACTTTTCCGTATCGAGAAAAATTATCTTTGTTCCGGCGTAAGCCCTGTCGTTGTCTGACCAGACATAGAAATCGCGCGAGGCGGATCCGGGCTTGGCTTTCCGTGCCCGCTGAAACCAGGGGTGCTGATCGGAAGTATGGTTGATGACGAGCTCGGTAATTACGCGCATGCCGCGTGCATGCGCCTCGTCGATGAACGTGCGGACATCTCCAACAGTGCCGTATTCGGGATGCACGCTTCGATAGTTGGCGATGTCGTAGCCGTCGTCGCGCCGCGGCGAGGGATAGAAAGGAAGGAGCCAGATCGCATTGACACCCAGCTCGGCAAGATAGTCGAGACGCTGGATCAGGCCCGGGAAATCGCCGACGCCGTCATTGTTCGCGTCGAAGAAAGACTTGACGTGCAATTGATAGATGACGGCGTCGCGATACCAGAAGGGATCTGCGGGCAGCCCGCCCGGTCGACGGCGCGCCACGCTCAGTTCTCCCGCACAGGCTCGGCGCGCCGGGACGGCCTGCCCAGCCATTCAGGGCGATCGATGCTACAGAGTTTGAAGAACATTCCGACCTCGCCCGGTGCAACGCGACCGTTTTCCCTGCAGCGGAAGCCGCCCGATTTCTCTAACCGGAAGCACGGTCCGAGGTTCCCGGCAGAGGGCGAAATCCGGAACTCGCGCCGCTCCGCCCGGCGCGTGCAATTCGCCGGGTTTGTGGTCAGCGAAGTGTGGGACATTCCCCGACATGTAGCCATGCGGCGGACCATTGGCAATCTTGCCTGAGACGAGACGCGACTGGACATAAGGGCCGGCGAGCCGTTCAGAATCCGGGCCGGATCGGAGGAGCGATGGAGCTTTTCATCTTTGCCCGTTTTCACGCCCGCGAGCACCAGGAGCAAGGTGTCGCCGCCGCGCTGCGCGACATGCTCGGACCTGTCCGCGTGGAATCGGGCTGCCTCACGATCGGCGCGTTTCGATCTACGCGCGATCCCCGACTCTTCTTCATCCATTCGCGGTGGGTCGATGAAGAAGCCTTCGATCGTCACGCCACCCTTCCGCACACAGTCAAGTTCCTCGAAAGCGTCCGGCCCCTGATCGATCATGAGCTCGACGTCGCGCGGACAAGGCCGGTTGGTTAGCCGAATGTATCGAACGAAAAAATGTCGTGACCAACGCAACGCACGGACGACGAAATAACAAAGCCCGAGTGGCCCCTCACCCATTTCGGTGCAGTAGCGAAGCCTCGAATGTTTCCCCTCTCCCACGAGGGGAGAGGGGGCCCCCGCGCTGATTTCCCGCTGCCGATGCAAGACTCCGATTCCCCTCTCCCCTNNGGGTGAGGGGTCTCTCGGCCTACCAGCACTTGCGCGCAAGCGGGCCAGAAAACGCTCCAATTCACGGCGCCACGCTTTCGACCCCCACGTCTGCGTGTCGCCTAGGCGCCGTGTCGAAATGCGGCGCATGGCCGGCGGAGTCTCGCCATAGGCCGTACATGAAGAGCGCCCATAGCCGGGAGGTGTGGTCCGTGCGGCTGGAGCGGAATTCGCCGGCGACGCGCGCAATCTCGCCAGGATCGAACGGCTCCATCAGGCCGCGGTCCGACAACACGTCCGTCATCTGCGCGTTCAAGGCGCCGCCCAACCATTTCGTGAGCGGGATGCCGAAGCCCTGCTTGGTTCTGTTGACGAATGCGTTGCCGAAAGTCTTCGCCGCCAGTTGCTTCAGCAGGTATTTGCCGGTTCCGTGCCTCACCTTCATCCGGAGCGGCAGGNNGCTCGTGATCGAGGAGCGGCGAACGCGCCTCCAAGCCGCAATGCATGGACGCAATGTCCATCTTCACCAGATAATCATCAGGCAGATGGGTGTGGTTGTCGAAATAGAGCATCCTGTCGACGGGATTGCCCGCGCGCCTGCGCGCCGCGTCGAGCCATCGCTGGCGCCAATCGGGTAGCAATCCCCTGTTGCCGCCGCCGAGGAGAAGGTCCCGGCGCGCATTGTCATGCCAGTTGCCGCGATAGTTCATCAATGAACCGAATTCGGGATGAATGAACTCACGCGTCAGGCGGCTGATTGCGCGGTCGAAGAAATCGGCTCCACCGGAGAAATTCACCGCCGCAGGCAAGAGTAATCCGGGCGGAACAACCTTTCCCAGCAGGCGACTCGCAAAAAGCGTTGTGTTGGAGAGACGATAGCGCGGATAGCCGCCGAGCAGCTCGTCTCCGCCATCGCCATTGAGCACAACGGTGACGTTTTCGCGCGCGGCCTCGCAGACGAGGAAAGACGGAATGGCGGACGGATCGGCAAACGGTTCGCCATAGTGGCGGACGATGACGGGCAGCAGCTGCTCCACATCGCTTGTGACGATCTGTTCGTGATGATCCGTGCCGCAAAGGCGCGCGGCTTCCGCGGCGTAGGGAAGCTCGTTGAAACTCTCTTCCTCGAAACCTACGCTGAACGTCCTGACCGGCGTGGTCGAATGTTTCGCCATCTGGGCGACGACGGCGCTTGAATCGACGCCGCCGCTCAGCAGCGCGCCGAGCGGCACGTCGGCGATCATGCGCAGCCGCACGGCTTCGGCGAATCGTTCCTCGAACCCTTCCAGCGCTTCCGCGTCGGTCAGACGGGTCTTCTTTGTGTAGTCGAGATCCCAATATTTCTCGATGCGAAGTCCGGCGCGGGAAAAGACGGCCCAATGCGCGGGCGGAAGCTTGCGGATGTTGCGGTAGATCGTCCAGGGAGCAGGCACGACAAGAAGCTGAAGGTACAGCTCCAGCGCATCTGCATCATGATCGCGGCAGACGGCCGGATGCTGCGACAGCGGGCCGATTTCGGAGCAGAATACCAGGCCGCTTTTTGTCAGAGCGTAGTTCAGCGGCTTCTTGCCGAAGCGGTCGCGGGCGAGAAAGAGTTCGGATTTGCGCGCATCCCAGATCGCCAGCGCAAACATGCCGCGCAACTGCTTCACGCAATCCGGACCGAAACGCCGATAAAGCGCAAGAATGACCTCGGTGTCACTCAGGGAGCGGAATCGCGCTCCGGCCTGCTCGCATTCACGCCTCAGCTTCTGGAAATTGTAGATCTCGCCATTGTAAATGATGACGTTGCCGGTCTCGGGATCCAACATGGGCTGGTGGCCCAGCGGGCTCAGATCAATGATGCTCAGCCTGCGGAAGGAAAACCCGCAATTGCGGTTGTCCTCGATCCACAGGCCATCATCGTCGGGACCTCGATGGCGGATACCCAGGGACATGGCTTCAAGCGGCGCTCCGGTCACGCCGCCGTCGAACTTCGCCTCGCCGGCAATGCCGCACATTCCGCCTAGCCTGCCCCATTGCGGCACCTCGATGCCGCTCTTTCTTCCCGGCCTTAAACCCCAACCTAACTATAATGGCCATACGTTCCGCCACCGGCAGGCGCAAGCCTGTTCCCCGATTCGTGCGATAAACAGACGGAACGATTCGCGAGGTGGCCATGATTCTGGTGACGGGAGCCGCGGGGTTCATCGGCTTCCATGTGTCGGAAGCTCTGCTCGCGCGCGGCGACCTGGTGCTCGGGATCGACAATCTCAGTTCCTATTATGACGTGACGCTCAAGGAAGCGCGGCTCGCCCGCCTCGAGGCCAATCCGAATTTCGTCTTCCGGAAAATCGACATTTCCGACCGTGCGGCGATGCCGGAATTGCCGCATGCCTTCCCGAACGTCTCGGGCATCGTCCATCTCGCGGCGCAGGCCGGCGTGCGCCATTCGCTGACAGACCCCTACGTCTATGTGCAGGCCAACGTGATGGGACAGGTGGTCATGCTCGAGCTGGCGCGCACCTGCCCGAAGCACCACCATTTTGTCTATGCGAGTTCTTCGTCCGTGTATGGCGGCAATGACAAGCTGCCCTTTTCCGTCGATGACCCCGTCACACAGCCGAATTCACTCTACGCCGCGACGAAGCGCGCCGACGAGTTGATCGGCCACACCTACGCCCATCTTTATGGTGTCCCTTCAACAGGCTTGCGATTCTTCACGGTATATGGCCCGTGGGGCCGACCGGACATGGCCGCGTTCATCTTCACGCGCGCGATCCTGACCGACGAACCGATCCGCGTCTTCAACCGCGGCGAGATGTGGCGCGACTTCACCTATATCGACGACATCGTAAGCGGCGTCCTGCGCGCGCTCGACCGGCCGCCCGCGGGCGCGCCGCCGCACGCGCTCTACAATCTCGGCAACCACCGTTCCGAGAAGCTGACCGACTTCATCGCCGTACTGGAATCGGCGATCGGGAAGAAGGCGCAGATCGTGCTCGAACCGATGCAGCCGGGTGACGTGGCCGCGACCTATGCCGATATCGAATCGAGCCGCCGCGATCTCGGCTTCGAACCGACCACGCCCATCCGCGAAGGCATCCCCCGCTTCATCCGCTGGTACCGCCAGCACTACGGAGTCTGACGGGCCAAGAGGGTTCACGCGGAGACACGGAGGAGAGAAGATTCACAATGAGACAGTGAGGACAGTGAGAATTGTTGCGCGCTAGCGCGCGATTCTATGCTCACTGCTCTCACTGTCTCATTGTGATTCTTCTTTCCGCGGCCTCCGCGCCACCGCGTGCGCACTATTGCAGCACAGCAAAGCGATCGCGTCGTGGTTCACTCTGCCGCCGCTGTTGCCAGCGCCAGACGGCTGCGCCGGACGCCGTAGAGAAAATAGAGCACGAGTCCGCCAGCGTTCCAGATCACGAACCACGCTTGCGTGAATTGCGGCAGGCCGTTCAGGAACAGATAGACGCAGCCGGCGATGCAGAGGAACGCCACGACGATCCCCAGAGGCGCCCGGAAGACGCGCGGCCGCGCGGGCTCGCGCAGGCGCAGCACGATCAGCGACAGTGCCACAGCGATGAAGGCGGCGAGCGTGCCCGCATTGGCAAGAAGCGCGATCTTGTCGAGCGGCAATGTCGCGGCGAGAAAGATCACCCAGAATCCCGCGAACAGGGTCATCGCGACGGGCGTGCCGCGCGTCTTGTGAAGGGCGGCGAGCCGCTCTGGAAGAAGCCCGTCGCGCGCCATCACGAACCAGATGCGACTCTGCCCGTACATGAGCACGAGAATGACGGTCGGAAGCGCCACGATGGCGGCCGCGGCGACAAGCTGCGCCGAGACGGGATGACGCAAAAGCTCCAGGACGTGCACCAGCGGCGCACCGGTGCTCGAAATCTCCCGCCACGATGCCGCGCCCAGCGCCGCCGCAGCTACCGCGATGTAGATCGCGGTGCAGATCACCATTGATCCCACGATGCCGATCGAGAGATCGCGCGCGGGATTCTTGGTTTCTTCCGCGGCGGTCGACACCGCATCGAAACCGTAGAAGGCGAAGAAGATCAGCGCCGCCGCCGCGAGCACGCCGCGCTTGACGCCGTCCGGTCCGATCCCCGCGCCGAATCCGTATGGCGCGAATGGATGAAAGCGCGCGGTATCGAAATGGGTCGAGGCGATCGCGACGAAGAGCACCAGCGCCACCAGCTTGATCGCCACCAGAATGAGATTGACCGTCGCGCTTTCGCGCGTGCCGATGATGAGCAACGCGGTGACGATCGCGCCGATCGCCACAGCTGGCAGATCGATTGCCGCGCAGGCGAACAATCCGTTGCCGAAGGCGCCGGGTAGAGGCAGGCCGTGCCGGCAGACGAGCGCGCCATGGCTGAGCACGTCGGGCAAGGTGATGCCGGCGGCGACGAGAAATGCGGAAACATGCGCCGACCAGCCCACTGCGACCGCCGCCGCCGCCACCGTGTACTCAAGCACGAGGCTCCAGCCGATGATCCAGGCGACGAGTTCACCCAGCGCGGCGTAAGAGTAGGTGTAGGCGCTGCCGGCCACGGGCATCAGCGTCGACATTTCCGCGTAGCAGAGAGCGGCACAGGCGCAGATCACCCCACACAAGGCGAAGGAGAGAATGACCGCGGGTCCGGCCAGCCCCGCCCCAATTCCCGTCAGCGTGTAGATGCCGGTCCCCACGATGGCCCCCACCCCGAGCGCGATCAGGTGCGGCCAGCTGAGGCTGGGCGTCAGGCGGTGACCGCCCTCCGACAGCGTGTCGATCGATTTCCGCCGCGTAATGAAGTTCATGCCGTGCCCCCGGGGAATGAAAGGAAGTTAGAGCCACCGAAGATAGACTGCCATAGCGTCCCGGAAGCCGGAACACGTCGCGCCGCTCAGGCGCTGAAGCGTGCCAGCCGCGATTGCAGGCCCAAGCGCACGGCCCGCACGATGAGGTATGACAGGGCAAACATGTCCGCGGGCATGCCTTGGCGCCAAATGTCGAGAAGCAGCGCGACGCGGAGTCTGTCGGTCGAATTCAGCACTTCGTGCGGATAGGTATCATCCCAGACGAGGAAATCGCCATCGTCCAGCCGATGTTCCACATCATCGATCCAGAGTATCGCGCCGGGCCGGCCATCGGAATCTCGTGGCATGCTGAGACCGATGTGACAGCGCACGACACCGCGAAACGGACCGCGGTGGCGGGGAATGTGCTTGCCCGGTTCCAGGAACGAAAACGACGCCGACAGAACCGACGGGCATTTGGCAATGAGCGCCGCCGTCGCCGGGCATCGCGCAAGGTTTGGCTTGATATCGACGCCATATGCCCTGAGAACGAAGACGCGCCAATCGCGATCGTCATTCGAGGAAATGGGGGCCTGCGCCTGCATCAGATCGTGGAATCTGGGAACGGAGGACAGAGCGCTCGCGACCGCCAACGCCTCGTCCCGCATGGTGATCCAGGATCGCGCAAACGAAGAGACCTCGGGGAAATAGACCGCCTCGTCGAGAATCGGCGGTGCCGTAATTCGCCGATCGTAAACCCAGCGCGCGGTATCGGCGATGAAATCGTAAAGCTGTGACATGCGGGATCCCGGCGATCAGGTCACGATTGGCTTGGTCGCGGAGCACCGCCTGCCCCGAGCGCGGACCGGCGATTGGGCTGCGGCGCGTGCAAATCGCGCCCGCATTGTCCGCCGGCTACAGGTTCCGTTCCCAAGTTCATCCCGCCCCGCATGAACAGTTCGTACCGACAATCTGCATGTCTAAGAAGAGATTTCTGAACGGCGAATGAATTGATTTTGCCCGTGTAGGACCACGCCTAACACGCGTTGGGCGGCCCGCGATGGCACACCATTGGAGCTTCCTGCGTTCGCGTCGCAATGACGCGCGGGCAGCGGCGAACACATTTAGGCCACTTTTGGCGGAAAAGTCTGGCCCATGAATGAACGAGGGATTTCGACGATGACCAGGATGTCACGTTTTTCGATGAGTGTGGCGGCAACGATTCTCGCAGCCGTTGCGTTCGGCGCACCAGCCCAGGCTGACGGCGTAAAGGTCGGCACGTTGAACTGCCAGGTGAGTAGCGGATGGGGCTTCATCTTCGGTTCGAGCAAGGATTTGCGGTGCGAATTCTCGCCGAGCAGGGGATGGGGCGAGCGGTATGTCGGCCGCGTATCGAAATTCGGCGTCGATATTGGCTACACGTCGGGCGGCGTGCTCGTTTGGGCCGTGTTCGCACCGACGGCAGGAGTGCCGCGCGGGGCACTGACCGGCGACTATGTCGGCGCGACCGCGAGCGCTACAGCCGGCGTCGGAGTAGGCGCGAACGCGCTGATCGGCGGGTTCCACCGCTCGGTCACGCTTCAGCCGCTCAGCGTCGAAGGCAATTCCGGCCTGAATGTCGCGGCGGGCATTGGCGCGATCAGCCTGCACTTCGTCGCCCCGGAACGCCCAATGAGGCGCCCTCCGGGATAAGCGATTCTCGAGTCGTTTGACCGGAAGCCCCGCCTTGTGGCGGGGCTTCCGTGCATTGCGGGACCTTCGGGTTCGGCAATAGTCTTCCATCGCGGATGCGCAAGGTCATTCATTCCATGCTGACCCCTGCGAAAGCGGGGTTCACGCGGGAATGACACGCTTTGGGCTCGCGATTCATTCCGGGCGGAACGCACTCTAGTGACTGGCTTTCGCGCCAGGCGCCCGCCGCACGATGGTCTGACGAAGCACGTTTCGCGACTTGTGATCGTAGAAGAGCCGTCCGGCGAAAATCGACGCATCAACCGGACGCCCATTCTGCATCAGCTGGGCCACGATGTCTTTCGATGGCTCGGAGCGAATGCAGAGCTGCATGGCGACCTGCACGAAACGCTCAGCTTCCCCCTTCGACGGCACGCGCTTGAAAATGTTGACGTTGCACAGAACGGGCGCATTGGGGCTGGGGCCGGGCTTCATTTCGACTTTGAGGTCGAGGCCCTGGGCTGTCGAAACAGAGGGCAGCAACGCCGCTACGCCCGCGAGCCATGCTCCCATTATCAAGGCCTTTTGCATTGAATTCCCTTCCTTCGATCGATGGCTCATCGGACGCCTTTTATTCCAGGCACTTCCTGACGCCTAGCGGGCGCCCCTATTGTCGATTGTGTTCAATCGGGCGAGCGCCTCGTCCGACAACGAAAGCCCGGCCGCAGCCAGATTCTCTCGCAGATGCCCGACCGACGAGGTACCGGGGATCAGGAGAATGTTGCGGGCGCGGTGCAACAGCCAGGCGAGCGCGGTCTGCATCGGCGTCGCGCCGATCTGTGTCGCGACGTCCGAGAGAATTGACGACTGGAGAGGCGTGAAGCCACCGAGGGGGAAGAAGGGCACGTAGGCGATGCCTATGTCCGCCAACTCATCGATCAGGGCGTCGTCGGCCCGATGGACGAGGTTGTAATGGTTCTGTACGCAAACGACTTCGGGGATGCCGCGCGCCTGCGCGACTTGAGCGGACGTGGTGTTGCTGACGCCGAGATGGCGGATCAGACCTTGTCTCCGCAACTCCGCAAGCGCGGTGAACGGCTCCTCGATCGATCCCTCCCCCGGTTCGTGGACCCGCCCCATGAGCCGCAGATTGACTACGTCCAGCACGTCGAGGCCCAGGTTGCGCAAATTGTCGTGCACGGCGCGAACAAGATCTGCCGGCGCCATCGCCGGTTTCCACGAGGCGTCTTCGCCGCGGACCGCGCCGACTTTGGTGACGATCACCAGATCACCCGGATAGGGATGCAGCGCCTCGCGGATCAGCGCATTGGTGACGTGCGGGCCGTAGAAGTCACTTGTGTCGATGTGATTGATGCCGCTCGCCACCGCCGCGCGCAACACGGCAAGCGCGGCGCCCCGATCCTTCGGCGGCCCGAATACTCCGGGTCCGGCAAGCTGCATCGCTCCGTAGCCCATGCGGTTTACGGCACTGTCCTCGAGCCTGAAGGCGCCGACGGTAGCAATATCGGTCATGAAAGATCTCCAAAGCTGAAACTGCAATATGGGTGCGGAGCTGCCGCGCGGTAGTGCCTGATAGTCGGAACGACATCCCGACTATGTGGCTCCCCGCCGACGCTACAGCCGGGGCGCTTACTTCAAGCGCGACGAGCTGGCCCGTCTTGTCCGCGAGGCGCTACAGGACGCCCGCAACCCTCTAGCGGCTTGCGAGATCGCAGCGGCCATCATAGCGGTCAAGGGATTTCCGGACGCCGCCCATCTGCCGGTCACGAAGATGATCGTGGCGAGGCTTGGGGCCATGACGCGGCGCGGAGAGATCGCGAAGGACGGCATGACACGCAACGCCAGATGGCCGGTCGCGAGCGAGCGAAACTAAACGGCGTCTTAAGACCATTAGCGCATCTTTCGCGCATTCATTTGGCGTATCCATCCGATGGCTTCGTCGCCACCCCAAAGGCGGTGGCGCTCTCGTTTGGATGGATCGAAAGGGATGCAACTTTTGCAAAAGATTCAGGACTACGTAAACCGCGCGGATAAATCTCATGGGCTTGCCGTCGCCACGTCTAGCTACCTAGAAATGCAGGAGTGTCTGAAAATTGAAGAAATGTGGCGCGACAAGGCTAGAAAGCGGTGGCTGTGGCTGACCGAGGATAATCTGCCGGTCGCGCTTTGATGCGCGCAACGCGCGGTGGGAGCCGTGGCTTCCCAGTTAGGGGAGTGACTCTTTTTCGGAAGTTCGGATTGGTCTAGCGTTCAAGCGATTCGCTCGGGCTGCAACCCTTACGAATCCCACAAACCGCGCGGGCGGCATTGCGTTCCCAATCGCCTAACCTCGAAAGAGGATGGAAAATTCCCGGCATGAGGATGAGACCAACTGGCCGGTCGTTCATCCGCCCGTCTCGCCCCCGGGTGGTCTCCTGTTTTGAAATCAGGCGCGATGGCCGGGCGTTTCTGACAACACCCATTCCCCGCTCTTGTTCTCCTCGACGGCCACCTGGCTAACGGCGCCGTTGCGCATGGCTTCGGCCGCCGACCCGCGGGCTTCCTTTTCACTGTTGAACAATTTGTACCTGGTGTTTGCGCCTGTTCCATATACGGCCCGGTGATGTTCCCGGGCCACGTTGTCCATCCTGTCGGGAACTCTGCTTGACCAATACCTCAGGCGTCCAGAGCCTTTTGCTTTGGAAAGGTTGATGTGTACGATTGGGCACGGCGTTTTCGCAGCAACGGCAAGCATCTCGTCCGCTTGTCCGCGGAATCGCTCCAACAGGTCATCAGAATCCGACATGCGGTTCTCCGTCCAAACGCAAACCCCGCGCGCGGCTTTTGGTTGCTGGGCATATCTCAAATTTTTGCCGCAAGCGGGCCAGATGCTCAATGGGGAGATCGTGGAGCCACCACACACCTGATGACGTAATGCTTTCTTCATGATGACGCAGTGCTTCCTTCACGCATGCCAGCCACCTTGTTTGGCACCGAGCGTAACGTGCCCAATCTACCGCCATTCCTCGTCGAAACATTTGTTAGCCTGTTCGGATGCCCCGCGGAAGAAACAATTCCCGCGCGTTGCATGGCCGAGAAACTTCGATTCTGAAACTCGCCGATACGGTCAATTCAAAACAGTGGGCCGGTGAACAATATTTCAGATGTTTTTATCCCTCGGGTCCAATATGTGTCGGCAACGCGACACCGCAGGCTGCACTTCATGCTAATTGGCGACATACTGGTTGCCCAGGGCCTTGTAACACCCATCGATGTATCCGCAGCGCTGGAACGCCAGCGCACCGAAGGCGGAAAACTCGGCGACAACCTGGTCACGATGGGCAAGCTTTCACCAGCTGATCTCGCAGCTGTACTCGACTCGACACCAATTCCGCCGAATTCACTGGAAGCCACGGGTCTGGCGCTGTCCGATCTTCTCAACCTCGTGACCAAGACGATGTACGCCACAGGCGTGGAAACGCCGTCGATGATCGCCAATCTGATGAAATTGCCGCCTCTCGCCATCCAGCAGCTGCTCGATCAGGCGAAAGAGCGCAAGCTCGTCGACGTCCTGGGATCGGCCGGCGTTCGGGCTGTTTCCGAATTGCGCTACACGCTGACCGAAAAGGGCAAGCAGTGGGCGCAGGATGCATTGGCGCTCAGCCAGTATATCGGTCCGGCGCCGGTAACGCTGGAAGCTTATCGCGAGCGTGTCGGGCGCCAGAGTATCGCTAACGAACGCGTCGATCGCGCCGCGATCGATGGTGCATTTGCCAATCTGGTGATTTCCGAGGATTTTATCCAGGAAATCGGGCCGGCGATCAATTCCGGCCGCTCTATCCTGCTCTACGGTCCCCCCGGCAATGGGAAGACCTCGGTGGCGGAAAAGGTCGGACAGATGTTCCGGGATGTGGTGTACATCCCCTATTGTTTCGAGGTCGAAGGACAGGTCATCAAGGTGTTCGATCCGGGAACCCATAAACCGGTTCGTTCCGGCAACACGGACCGCGCAGCGACGTTGCGACGCGAAGATTTCGATCAACGATGGGTGCCGTGCTACCGGCCGTTCATCGTGACTGGCGGCGAGCTAACGCTTGAGATGCTCGACCTGAGGTTCAACGCGCCGGCCAATTTCTATGAGGCGCCGCTCCATATCAAAGCCCTCGGTGGCATTTTCGTCATCGATGATTTCGGGCGTCAGATCGTAACGCCCGAGGCGCTGCTCAACCGGTGGATCGTGCCGCTGGAGAGCCGGGTCGATTACCTGAAGCTGCACACCGGCAAGAGCTTTCAGCTTCCGTTCGACGAGCTGCTCATCTTCTCCACCAATCTCGCCCCGAACGATCTTATGGACCCGGCATTCCTGCGGCGCATTCCCTACAAGATCGAAGTCGGCGCCCCAACGCGCGAGGAGTATCGCCGGATATTCGATGCAGTCTCCAAAGCCGACTGTCTGGAGGACATAGACGAGATTTTCCAGTTCGTGTTTGCTGAGCTGCGCGAGCGCAACAACTTTCCCCTCGCAAGCTACCAGCCGCGATTCATTCTCGAGCAAGTGCGCGCCGCGTGCAAATTCCAGAATATCGCAATGCAGTTCCGACCGGAACTCATCAGCAGGGCACTGAAAAATCTCTACACCAAGGACACGCCCGGCCATGGCGTGCGGGCAAAGGCAGCCGAACCCAGCGATTACGCCCGCGCAGCCTGAAATCCCGCTTCCTCGATAATTCGTAGAGCCGAAAATCGCCGACTGGCGGAGGGTGTTGCGGTGGCCTGGGTTTCGAAGTGATGCGTGGGTGCGGCGGACGGTGCGGTTGCTCAATATCAGTCCGCCCTGTTGGCAATCGTCCTCACGGGACACGACCTCACGGTGCGGCGATATCCCACGTGCAGTAGTTCGCGATTGAACTGAACAACTTTACGTGTCGTAAGCGCGTGAATGGGACGATACCCGTCGACCGCGCGAGTACGATGCCGCGCAAATTCAAATAAAGGACATTTGAGATGTTAGTATCCCACCGCGGCCTCTCCGTGGCCGCGCTCGCCGTCATTTTGTCCGCATGCGCCACTTCGCCTGGGAATATCAAGGCCGCGAACTACAATTCGAGCGCTTATGCTTATCTGACCTGTCCGCAACTCGCGCAATATAAGACGATGTTGAACGGGCGCTTGGCCACGGCGAGTTCGGAACAGGAAACCGCGCGGACCGAAGACGCGATCGGTGATGTTGCGCTCGGCATTCCGTTCGGCTCGGCGAGCCACAAATGGACTCCATGGCAGATTTCCGATCTGAAGGGCCGCGTCGTGGCGGTCGAGCGCGTTGAAACAAGCGACGGTTGCGCCCGGCAGCGCGAGGCTTCCGCAACAAACCAGCTTTGAGTTTCGCCCAAGCCTGAGAATTCTTTCACCGGCTTCGCTCGGGATGCCGTCACGGCCGCCCATGGCGGGTTAGCCGAGTGGCGCTCGGGGGATGGGTGTTTGGCGAGCGTCGACCGGGGTATCGTAACCCTCGCTTTACAGCAGATAAACGTAGTGCATCTTGCGGGCAGCCCTCCTTCGCCAAGGCTTCGGAGGGCATCCTGCTTCGCGCAATTGAACGGTGCAAATCCTGCGAAGCGCGGAGCGCGAAGCAGGATGGTGGGCGCGACAGGGATCGAACCTGTGACCCCTACGATGTCAACGCACCGCCCTCGACGAAAAGCGTAGCAAATCCCGGCACTTGGCGACAATAGGGTGCAGTTCGCGCACCATCACTTTCAATGGCTTACGGTCACTTACTCCCAAGATACTCCCAACTGCCCTCGGGCATCTACCCGTTGGGCGGGTTGGTCGAGTGGCGCGGCGGG
>PKWC01000098.1 GCA_003131925.1 Alphaproteobacteria bacterium
AGGATCGCGCCCGTCAGCGTCGCAAGATCGATGACGCATTTCGGCTTGAACTGTGACTGGGCGTACCAAAGCGCGTCCGCGAGCACGAGACGTCCTTCCGCGTCCGTGTTCAGGACTTCGATGGTCTGGCCCGACATGGACTTGACGACGTCATCAGGCCGCTGCGCTTTGCCGTCCGGCATATTTTCGACCAAGCCGACGACGCCGACAACATGCGTGCGTGCCTTACGCGTGGCGAGGGCTTGTAGTGTGCCCGCAACGGCCGCCGCTCCGCCCATGTCGCCCTTCATGCCCATCATGCCCGTCCCGCTTTTGAGGGATAAACCACCGGAATCGAAGCACACGCCTTTGCCAACAAGCGCCACGGGACCGGTCCCGGCGCGCCTTGCACCGTTCCATTCCATCACGACGAGCTGACTCTCGCGTTCGCTGCCTTGGCCTACGCCCAAAAGAGCGCCCATCCCAAGCCGCTTCATGTCGCTTTCGCCGAGCACGCGAACACGGACTCCGAGTTTTTCCAGCGGTCGAACGCGCCGCGCGAACTCTGCGGGCGACAGAATATTGGGAGGCTCGTTTACGAGATCGCGCGCAAGAAAGATGCCATCCGCTACTGCCGCCAGAGGGGCATAGGCCCGCTTAGCCGTCGCGCTGCCCCTGGTTGAAATGGAAATCTCTCTGACGCTCGGTTCGTGTTCGTCGCGATTTTTTGTGCGATATTTGTTGAACGTGTAGCTTCGCAGTTTGGCGCCAAGCGCCAAATGCGCGGCGAGCGCGGCATCCGCGATCCGCTCTCCCTTTAATGCGTCCACGGCGAATGTGATCGATCTCTCGCCACTCGTGAACAATATGCCAAGTGCCTTTGCGGCGAGCCTTTCGACCGCATGCGAATCGAACTTTTCCGGTTTGCCAAGACCGGCAAGAACCACGCGCGAGGCTTTCAATCCCGAAGGCGCGACGACCTCCAGGATCTCGCCCGCCTTTCCCGAGAATTTGCTCACTCCCATCGCGCGTTTGAGCAAACCGCCCGAGAGAGCGTCGGCCTCCGCCGCGTGGCCAGCGAACGCGCCCGTTTCGCCAACGCCAAGCACAAGAGCACCCGGCTCGGAAAGGGAAAACGGGACAAAGGAAATTTGCATGAATGGCCTCGCTAGCTTATCCGGATTGGGGGATTGTGAGAGAGTGGCGGGACGGTGCTAGTTTAGGTCGAATCGCAAGGCGGGCGAAAGAGCAGCCATCCGGCGGCCTGGCCCACGGGTCTCATGATATCGCGTTTATCGAACTACGTGCTTCGCCAATTGATCGGACCGGTGGCGCTGTTCATCTTCCTCCTTACGAGCGTGGTCTGGCTTTCCCAATCCTTGCGGCTCCTTGATCTGGTCATCAACCGGGGTCAGTCGGCGCCGACGTTTCTCTATTTGACACTCCTGATCTTGCCGAGCCTGCTCGTGATCATTCTGCCGATCGCCTACTTTGCCGGCGCGCTCTACGGCCTTCACAAGCTCAATGCGGACAGCGAACTGGTCGTCATGTCGGCCGCCGGATTCAGCCGAAGCCAGATTCTCGCCCCTGTTTTGGCGGCTGCCGGTATCGTGATGATCGCAACGTACGTCTGCAGTCTCTACCTGATGCCTTTTTGTCAGCGATTGGTGGAGGGCAAGGAGATCGATATTCGCGCCGATATTGGCGCCGCAATCCTGAATGAAGGCCAATTTAACACGCCGGCCAAAGGTCTGACCGTGTTCATGCGCGAATTGTCGCCGGAGGGGCAACTTCGCGGCATTCTGGTGCACGACGAACGAGACCGCCTTCGACCCACAACCTATCTTGCCGAAAGCGGCGTTCTGGCCCAAACGCCTGCGGGCGCAAGGTTGATCATGGTCGATGGCACCATCGAGCAAGGCACGGTCGCGGGTCCGTGCCGCGCGGCACTTGCTCCACACGCGGTCGTTGCCGCCCATTCGACGCTTCCAAAATGCGCTCCCGGCTCGTCGTTCGCGACGCCATCGTTGTCGGTTCTCAAATTCAAGCGCTATGTCTTTGATCTGGACCAGTTCGGCGGACGGCAGCAAGGGGCCGAGCTTCGTACGAATGAGCGTTATATTGGCGAACTGCTTTGGCCGGTCTCCTCCAAACCGTTGCGGCCGGAAACGCTGAAGGTCTATTTCGCTGAGGCCAACAACCGTTTGGCTGCACCGCTCTACTGTCCGGCTTTCGCGTTGATCGCGTTCGCGGCCGTGGCACTCGGTCGCCGCGCGCGGGGTGCCTACGCGCTGCGTCTTGGCGTCGCTTCTGTTATTGCGGCAGGGCTCCGCATTGCCGGCTACGGAGTGCAAGGCATAGCCGCACGCCAGCCCGTCTTTTGCTTGCTCTTCTACATTATACCCCTCGCCACTGCCGCAGCTGTGGTGGCGGAGATTGCAGGTTTTGATCTCTTGCGCCCCTTCGCACGCGCGAGGCCACACATGACGGTACCGGCAACGTGAGCTGGTCCTGGACGCTTCATCAATATCTGGCGCGCCAATTCCTCGTCGCGGTTGGCATCATGTTCGCGGTCTTTGCGTTTCTCTCTTTTTCGATCGACCTCGTCGATCTTCTCGACCGCACCAGTGACCGGCATGTTCCGGCGCTGGCCGTCGTCGCAATGGCTCTCCTCCAGCTACCTGATCTCGCGCTCAAACTTCTCCCCTTTGCCGTTCTCCTTGGCGGAGTGTTTGCTTTTGTGCGCATTTCGCGCAGCCACGAGCTTCTCGCCATTCGGGCCGCCGGTGTCTCCGTATGGAATCTGCTGGCGGCACCACTGAGCGTCGCCCTCGCGCTCGGGATTTTCGCCGTCCTGCTGTTCACCCCGGTCTCGTCGCGCCTGCTGGTCCAGTTTGCGTCGATGGAAGCCAAGCTGATCAGAGGCCAAGCCTCTCAGCTCGCCATCTCGGATAACGGCCTTTGGCTGCGCCAGGGAGATGCGAACGGACAATCGGTCATCCATGCGCAACGCGTCGCGGATCAGGGCGTCATGCTCGAGGACGTGACAATCTTTCTCTACGGCGCAATCGACCGCTTCGAAGGGCGCATCGATGCACAATCTGCGGCACTCGGCAGAGGCGCCTGGACTCTGAAGAATGCGTGGGTAAGCGGTCCCGCCGGGCGCGTCCAGCATTATGACACCTACGCCTTGCCCACCAAACTTACGCCGACGCGGATCCAAGAGAGCTTCGCAGCACCTGACACGCTCTCATTCTGGGCGCTTCCGGGCTTCATCGAAACGGCGCGGCAGGCCGGGTTTTCCGCAACGCGCTACCTGCTCTATTTTGATTCGCTTTTGATGCTGCCGGCCGTGTTTGCCGCAATGGTTTTGATTGCGGCAAGCTTCTCGTTGAGGCTCGCGCGGCTCGGGGGTCTCGGACGCGTCGTCGTCTGGGGAGCCCTTGCGGGCTTCGGGCTTTATTTCTTGAGCGCGCTCACGCACGCGCTCGGCGAAACCGGAATTCTGCCGGTGCCTCTCGCGGCGGCCGCGCCCGCCGCGGCGGCTATCCTTCTTGGAATGACCCTCGTCTTCCACCAGGAGGACGGTTAACGATGCGTCTGGGGGGAGCGCTGATCCTCGGCTGCCTCGTTGCGGCATCGACAATGCCATGCGCGGCGTTTGCCGCCAGCGATGACCACTCTCAATCGATGTTTTCCAGCACCGCGATCCTGGGCCGGGGCAATGGACAGATGCTGCTGAAGGCGGATCGGATCGACTATGATCTCAACACGGCAGTGTCGACCGCGGTGGGCGACGTCGAAATCGACTACAATGGGCGCATCCTGCTCGCGGACCGCGTCGTCAACGATCCGAACCGCGATATCGTCACGGCAAGT
>PKWC01000056.1 GCA_003131925.1 Alphaproteobacteria bacterium
AGGAGGTCGCCGACGGCATCGTGTTCATCGCGTCGGACGAAGCCCGGTTCATCACGGGTCACGTCCTCAATGTCGACGGCGGTCACAGCGCGAACTGACCCTGTTCGGGAGACCGTGATTGCGCAATGCAGCCGATAATTACGACCCGCGCCCAATTCACACGCAATGCCACATCAAGTGGAGGGACAAACTACAATGGCCAACGTAGTGAAGAAACACAGCATCTCTTCTGAGCTGGCACAGAAGATGGTGGATGAAGCGACAGCGAAAGCCAGAGAACTTGGCGTTGCCGAGAACGTGGCGATTCTCGATGACGGCGGCAATCTCAAGGCCTTTGGCCGCATGGATGGTGCCCCGATCCTTTCCATCCAGATTGCGCAGAACAAGGCATACACAGCTCTGTTTGGCGTTTCCACGCAGGACTTTTTCAACTTTATCAAAGGCGATCCGTCGCTTCTGGCCGGCATTCCCACGCTCGCGCGTGTGGCGGCGTACGGAGGAGGGTTTCCCGTCAAGGTGGACGGGGAAATTGTCGGCGCGATCGGGGTAAGCGGCGCGCCCACGGTCCAGAACGACGTCGATTGCGCGAGAGCAGCCCTGGCGCTCGTATCCGATGCAGCGCCGACTGAGTGATAAGGGCGCCGCCACAATGATGCACACCCACCAGACCGCGCCGACGCAGTTCGTCGAAGCCAACGGTATCCGCTTCGCCTATCGCCGCTTCGGCAAGCCGGACGGCGCACCGCTCGTTTTCAACCACCACTTCACCGGGACGATGGACCATTGGGATCCGGCGGTGACCGATGGCCTCGCGGCGATGCGCGAGGTGATTCTGTTTAATAACGCGGGCATTTCCACCACGAGCGGCGAAGTGTCAGCCTCGGTCGAGGAGATGGCGCGCAACGCCGCGGCACTTATCAGGGCGCTTGGTTTCGTGAAGGTGGACGTGCTCGGCTTCTCGCTTGGCGGTTTCGTCGCGCAGCAATTGACGCTCTCCGAGCCGAAACTCGTCCGCCGCCTGGTGCTTGTCGGGACAGGTCCGCGTGGCGGAGACAGGATGGCGACCCTGACGCCCGAAGCCCAGACCCTGTTCGGAGGAAAATATGCAAACCCGGACGAATTGTGGCTGGGGGTTTTCTTCACGCCGAGTGAGGTGAGCCAGTCTGCCGGCCGGGCGTTCCTGAGGCGGTTCCGCCGGCGCGTGGCGGGCCGCGATCCGGAAGTGGGCGCCAAGGTTGCGCCGGCGCAGATCAGCGCGATCGACAAGTGGGGTGCTCCGCGCCCGCACGCGTTTGATTATCTGCGGGAGATTGCCCACCCGACGCTGGTGGTCAACGGAAGCAAAGACGTGATCATCTATACCGTGAATTCGTTCATTCTTCAGCAGAACCTGCCCAACGCACAGCTCATCCTCTATCCGGATTCCAATCACGGGTCGCAATACCAATATCCGGCATTGTTCGTCGCTGACGTGACGCGGTTTCTGGATGCCGAGGTACCGTTTCCAATTCAGAAGGATGCAGATCATGGCTGACAAGGTGATGAAGATTCCGGGGCCCGACCACCCCATTTCGATCGATGCGAACCCGTCGCGCGTCGTGGTCAAAGCAGGCGGAAAGGTTATCGCCGACACTCGCGATGCGTTGACGTTTCGCGAGGCTTCCTACCCGGCCGTTCAGTATATCCCCCGCCGGGACGTCGATATGGCCGCGCTCACGCGCAGCGAACACACGACGTACTGTCCCTACAAGGGCGACGCGTCCTACTACAGCATTCCGGCTGGCGGGGATCGTTCCCTCAATGCGGTGTGGTCGTATGAGACCCCGTTCGATGCGGTGGTGCAGATCAAGGATTACGTCGCCTTCTACCCGGACCGCGTCGACGAGATAGTCTGAACGTGCCATGCTCGATCACGTCACCCTACGTACGCATGACCTGGAAGGCACGAGTGCGTTCTTCGAGATCGTGCTGGGGCTCAAACCCGGCTATCGTCCGGCCTCCATCTTTCCCGGCTACTGGCTCTATGGCGGCGGCCGCGCGGTCGTGCATCTCATTCCGGGCAATGGCGGCACGATCGACCGTACGGGCGAGACAATCGATCACGTCGCTTACCAGCTTACCGACCATGATGGGTTCCCGTCTTCGGCGGTGTCCCAATCTGGATTTCAGCGGCCTGTGCTCGCGGCTTTTGCGAATCTGTGACAGTGTCGATGAAGCGCGTGCGCCGCCGCCGCCGGCTGGCGCCGTCGAAGTTGAACCCGGGAAGGGGATCTCATGAAAATCGCATCATTGGCGGGCGTCCTGGTTGTCCTCCAGGCCGCCATGGCTCCGGCCCTGGCTGCAGACGATTTGAGCATCGAGCGCTTGGCCACCTGCCAGGATTCCTGGCTCGACTGGAAAAAGAGCAACTCCGTTCAACTGAAACAGGTTGGTGAACACCTCCGATCCGACTTTTCGCAGAAGGAGAGCGTGCCTTATCTGGTGCCAAGGGCCAACATGACGGTTGCAGGCCTGCGGGTTGCGCAAGTCTTCCCCGACAGCCTTGGAATGGGTGTGGGGTTTTCCGTCGGTGTGGACGCGACGTTCGATCAGGCGCGGCGAAGTCTTGAAAAGACGCTCGGCAAGCCGCTCACGAAATGCGAGGTCGGCGACAACATGCGCACCTGTGCGCTGGAGATCGCAGAAAAGCGAACTCTCATGGTGATGGCGGAGGACAACGCAAAAAACGGCACGACATTGCTTGGCTGCTACTACTATTACGAGAAATGAAATTGTCACCCGGGAAGCGGGCAGTTGCATCGCTTCTATGGAGCGGTGGTTGCGCGTTCCATGCGCAGTTCTGCTTCGAGACTTGCGAGATCGCGGAATATTGATGCGACGGCGAGAGTACGTCCTTCAAGCTGGTATTTTAGCAGGCAGTCCCTGGCTTTGATGTCGCCTTCGATCGCGATGTTGTCCCATTGCCCGGCGTGGCCGACATAGTTGATCGGCAAGTCGTAGTGCTGGCTCCAGAAGAATGGTACGGCGTCGAATTTGCGGCGCTGTCCCAGCATGTTGCGCGCGGCGGTCTGTCCCTGGCGCTCCGCGATCACCCAATGCTCGACACGGATGCTTTCTCTGGAATGCGGATCGGGCCAGCGCGCGATATCTCCCGCCGCGTAAATCTCCGGCACGCTGGTTTCGAGATATTCGTTCACCAGCACGCCGCGATCCATCGTCAAGCCAGCGTTTTCGGCGAGGGTGAGGCGTGGCCGCACGCCGATCCCGACAATGACGAGGTCTGCATCCAGCTTGCCTCCGCTTTTGAGCGCGACCTGTTTGCCGGCGATGGCGGCGACGGTGTCTTCGAGATGAAAGTTCACGCCATGCTCTTCATGCAACGCGAGAATGAAATCGCCCATGTCGGATCCCAGAATGCCTTCCATCGGGCGCTTGCCCGGCGTCACCACATGTATTTCGATGTCGCGCGCGCGCAACGCGGCCGCCGCTTCCAACCCGATGAAGCTCGCGCCGATGACCACGGCGCGTCGCGCGCCTTTCGCAATCTCTATGATGGCGCGGCAATCCGCCATCGTCCGCAGCGTATGAACATTCGGCTGTTGCGCGCCGGGAATTGTCAGGCGCACCGGCTCCGCGCCGGTCGCCAGCAACAGGCGGTTGTAAGCGGCCTTTGTGCCATCGGCGGTTACGACGCGGCGGCCTTTGGTGTCGATTGAAACAATTTCGGTCCTGAGGCGCAGATCGATATCGGCATCATTGTAGAAGCTGGCCGGTCGCAACGGCATCCAATCTTCCGGCGCGCTGCCGGCCAGATAGTCCTTGGACAGGTTAGGCCGATCTACGGGTGCATCCGTGTCGCTGCTGAACATGACGATGCTGCCGGCAAAGCCCTCGCGCCGGAGCATCTCGGCCGCGGCGAAACCCGCGGCGCCGCCGCCGACAATGACAATGTTGTGCGGTGCGAAGGGCTGTGTCGCACGAGCGGTCTTTTCGGGTGCGCGTGTTTCGCGAACGAATATCAGTTCGCCCTCCTGCTCCACGCGCCACGAGGCGAGGGGAGCCGTTGCCGGCGCGTGCTCGGCCTCGCCGCTGCGCAGATTGAAACAGGCGTGGTGCCACGGGCAGCGAATGCTCTCGCCCACCACAAGCCCTTCCGCGAGCGGCCCATGATAGTGCGTGCAATGGGCCTCGACGGCGAAAATCCCCGCTTCGGATTGCACCAACAGGATTTCCCGATCCCCGACGTGACCGAGCAGCTTCTGGTCGGTGAATTGCGTGAGCGCGACACCATGGGTCAGATCGGGGCCGGCTGGCGGCGATTGCTCTTGCGTCACGGCTTTCTCCTTGACCCGGATTCACACCGTTTAACAGGACTTCAAGAGAAAAGTTGCGAGCGTGGGCCGCAGGCAGCGTGGCGGATCAAACTTCGATCCGATTTTGCGAAATCAGTGCAAGTCCCTTGATCACCGCCTGCGAGCGCGAGTTGACTTCCAGCTTCCTGAACAGCGACTCGACGTGGAACTTCACGGTGTGCTGCGAGATTTCGAGCTTGCGCGCGATGGATTTGTTGCTGAGTCCTTCGATGAGCGCCCCCAGAACCTCCATCTCCCGTGGCGTCAGCAGACATTGCTGGCCCGATTCGGCGGGCGCATCGAATCCGTCCCCGTTTCGCGGGCGAACCGACAGGCCGGCGGAGACCGCGTCAATCGCGGCTTCGATCTGCTGGGTGGTGGCGTTGCGCGGCAGGACTCCCGCCGCAATGTCGTCGCCAGTCTCGCCCAGTCTGATCACGCTCGAATGAGCAGGAACTGCTGTCGTTTCATCCGAGATGACGATGTCGGCGGCGCCGACGTCACTGATCACGCAATGTCCCGCCCCGGCGACGATCCCGGTCAGCGTGGCCTTGCGCAACGGATTGGCGGTGATGATCGCGATGCGCAACTTCGCCCGCTGGACGACCGTTTCGAGCGCGAAGCTCATTGGCTCGGCCGGGCCTCCACCGTTAACGCCAGCGATTGAAGAGCGCCGGCCCGAACGAGACGAAGCTCGATCTGGCGACCGACGCTGCCGGAGCCGAGTTTCGCCGTGATGTTCCTGAACTTTCTTGTGCTTTGTCCGTCCACGCTGAGCAGGATATCGCCCGCCAGGACGCCGGCCTTTGCCGCGGGTCCATCAGAATCGACCGACATCGCCATCAGGGCGCTGCACTGGCTGTTTTCGCCGCGAAAAGATTCCGGAACGGCGACAGGCTGCAACGCAAGGCCGAGCCAGCCGCGCGCGACATGACCGTCTTTCAGCAGAACAGGCACGACGCGCTCGAGAGTGGAGGCCGGGATCGCGATGACACGGCGACCAGGTCCGAACGTGCTCATGCCTATGAAGCCGCCGCTGGCGTCAAGCACCGGACCGCCTTCCTCGGAAGTATCGAGTCGAATGTCGAGGCCGATCCGTTTGTCGATCTGGCCTCCCTCGCGGCTGCACCATGCGTCGCCGACTGCGTTCACGATCCCGAGCCGTGTGCTCAGACCACCCGAATCGATTGCACCGAACGCCAATGCAAGTTCGCCCGCGACTGGAATCCGGCCTGCCAGCGGCCTGGACTGAAGGGGCGTGCTCAATTTCAACGCGGCGACATTGGTGGCCGTGTCGGCGCCCGCGAATTTTGCCTCGCGGCCCTGACCTGAAGCATCCGTCAGGCTATAGGTGTCCTGGCGAGAGAGCGATTGGGCAGACGTCACAACGACATCGTTTGCCCACAAGATACCGCTCAACGATGTGTGGGCGTCCCGTATAGCAACGACGCTGGCGAGGGCCTCCTCCGCGCGGGCCACGAGCGCAGCTGACAGCTGCGCCAGAACATTCACATCGCCGCTGAATCCCGGCAATTCAGGTTGACCTCTGGTCGACGCAAACGGACGCGTCATCGGCATCAATACGGCGATGGCGGGCGGGGCGCAGGGAATCTGCTTTGCGATTGGAATCGACACGGCCATCGACGTGGCGACGCGGCTGATGCGCGACGGGCGCGTCCATCGCGCCAGAATCGGTGTGGCCGTGCAAACCGTCAGCCTGGACAAACGTCTCGCAAAGGCGCTGAAGCGGCCCGGCAACAACGCCGTCATGATCTCGGAAGTCCTGCGCGGGGGGGCCGCCGAAGAAGGCGGACTTCTTCCCGATGACATCATCCTGACGCTTGGCGGTCAGATCGTGGCCGGGGTGGACGATCTCCACCGGTTTCTGACGGCAGAACGCGTCAATGTCGCGCAGAACGTCACCCTTGTGCGGGGCACGCGCGTCGAGAGCGCGTCGATTGTGCCGAAATCCGACGGCTAGCGTCCATAATTCCGGACGCGACTACCAGCGGCGGCAATAGTGGTGATGGTGATGCCAATACCACCCGCCATGGCAGGTGCGATGGTAGCCGGAAATCCCGACACCGACACCCACGCCACCTACATGCACGCCTGCTCCAGTACCTGAGCTTCCAACATTGGCGCCGGCGCCTACGGGGCCGACATTGGCGCCTGCACCGACGTTCTGGGCGCTCGCGGCGCCAGACGCGAGCAATGCCAAGGCAAGTACCGGAGCCACAACAGATTTCATGGTGGAATTCCTCGAAGACAGGTGACGACAGTATCGCCGCGCCCTACATGTGAAACGCAGACCTGCTCGAAACAGTTTCTTCAATCGCGCCAATATAGCCTGTGGCGCATGGAATGATCACCGTCGTAATCGTTAATGTCGCGGCTGGTGTGGGCCTGGTGTCGTCCGGAAGATACACTTCGCCGCAATGTCCGAGTCGCGCGGGCAGTTAAATTGGAACGCGTATCCCCCAAGGTTCAATTCGTCGCCTGAAGTGGGTTATCATCGGTTCGAGGCGAATTCGCGCGGTGACTTTCCACCGGTCGCGAATGGCTCTGCGGGGTGGTCAGCGCTGCTGCTTCGAAAGCTTTTCCAGCCAGGGCGCAATGGGGAGATTTCATGTCGAGCACCGTGCGGCGCCTTGTCCTGGCGCTTGGAGTGGCCATGTCCGCGGGGCCGGCCGGTGCGGCCACGCTTCATCGGCCGCTGCCGGCAAACAGCCTCGAGCGAAACGGCACGCCGCAGACGCTGCAAAGGCATCATGCAACGCACGCGCTGCCACCCGCTGCGCTGCCCGAAAAGGGCCTTCTCAAGAATGCGGCCGCAGGATTGAAGCGCCCCTATGGCGGGGCGCCGATCGACGTTCTTACCTACCATTACGATCTCTTGCGGACGGGCTGGAATCAGAGCGAGACCGATCTGACGCCTGCGACGGTCGGCTCCGCCAATTTCGGCCAACTGACGACACTCAGCGTGGATGGCAATGCGTTTGCGCAGCCCTTGCTGGTGTCCGGATTTACGATGCCCGACGGAACCACCCACGACGTGCTGATCGTCGCGACGGGGCACAATTCTGTCTACGCGTTCGACGCGCAGACCTATGCCCTGCTGTGGCAGGTCAATCTCGGCACGTCGCAATCCACCAATGATGTCGGCTGCGGCGACGTGGTGCCGGAATATGGCATTTCGAGCACGCCGATGATCGTGCGCACTGCGCCGAACGCGGCAACGATCTATCTGGTAGCCGCGACCGAGCCCGCGCCTTTTTCCTTTCATACCAAATTGCACGCGCTCGATCTCGGCACAGGGAGCGACATCACGCCTCCGGTCGAGATCGCGCCCAAGGCCGCGTTGAAGAATGGCGGGACAGTCAATTTCGATCCCCAGAACCAGTGGAACAGGGCGAGCCTCGCGCTCGCCAACGGCAGTCTCTATGTCGGCATTGGTTCGCATTGCGACAACAATTCCGGAAGCATCTCAGGCTGGCTACTCAACTACAATCCAGCCACACTGAAACTGGTTCATCACTTCCACACGATCGAGAATTCTTCCAGCTACGAACTGTCCAGCATCTGGATGACCGGCTTTGCCCCGGCGATTGATTCGAGCGGGAATGTCTTTGTTATTACGGGCAACGGCGATTTTGAACCGCGCCTGCATAACTGGGGCGAGACCGTGCTCAAGCTTTCGCCAGGTCTCGACAAGGTACTGAGCCATTTCACGCCTGCCAGCTATCAGCAGCTGAACAATGGCGACGTCGATTTCGGTTCGGGCGGCGTGATGTTGCTTCCGGTGGTGACCGGACAAACCGCGCCTCCGATGGCTGTGGCGATGGGCAAGGACGCGGTCCTGTACCTCCTGAACCAGACGAGTCTGGGCGGACTGAGGAACAATGACAAAGGTGCGCTGCAATGGCAGCGGCTCGGAGGATCGGGAGGCGGAATTTGGGGCGGACCGGCCTATTATGACAGCCCGACCGGCGGGCTGGTCTACGCACAGATCAATGGCGACGTGCTGCGCGCATACAGCGTGGCAACGGGGTCGCAACCGGCGCTGACCCAGGTGGCAACCGGAACGTCGAATGCCGGCTATGGCGGCTCGCTTCCGATCGTTTCGTCCAACGGCGCGAACTCGGGAACAGGCGTGGTATGGCTCATCCGGCGCGGCAACACCGTTCAGCTCGAGGCCTATGATGCAGGCGCCCTCGGCGCTCCATTGTTCGCCGCGAATGCCGGATCGTGGTCCAACACGAACGCGGGCAATTCATTCCTGACGGCAATGGAAGCGAACGGTCGCGTGTACGTACCCGCGTACACGACGGACGGTATTCGGACTGGGCCAGTAGGGGATGATCAGTTTCAATGAGCGATGCGCGCTGCGGATCGTGATCGGCGCCCGGATGGCTTGTACAATCACGAGTCCGCTTGGTCCGGCTCAGGCGAGCGGTCACCGTCCGCCATAAATCGCCGCACCTCGGCATGTGGAATTGCATCGGCCGCGAATGCGAAGGTTCCGCTTTCCTTCACCTCGCGCGCCGCGCGCATGAACGCGCCCAGCGCGGCGCGGGCGAATGCGCCGCCAACGCTCACTCGCTTGACTCCCGCCGCAGCGAGTTCTTCGACAGACCAGCTGGGCCCCTTCAGACCCATCACTACGTTGACGGGCCGGGAAACCGAGGAGCAGACCTCCCGGATGGCGTCGAGGCTTGGCAGACCGGGGGCGTAGAGAACATCGGCGCCCGCTTCCTCGAATGCCGTCAGGCGCCGTATCGTGTCGCCAAGATCGGGCTTTCCGTGAAGGAAATTCTCGGCCCGAGCGGTGAGCATCAACCGGCAATGGCGAGCGACTTCAGCCGCCGCAGCGATCCGTTCCACCGCGAGCTCGAATTCGTAGATGGGATGATCCGGATCGCCGGTCGCGTCCTCGATCGATCCCCCGACGAGTCCGATATCCGCTGCGAGCCGGATGGTCTTTGCGCATGATTCAGGAGGCCGGCCGAACCCGTCTTCGAGATCGGCGGACACGGGCAAGTCGGTGCCTTCGACGATGCTCATCGCATTGTCCAATATTTCGTCGCGTGTGAGCCCAGCGGTGGAGTCGAGACGCCCAACGGCAAACGCGTGGCCGGCGCTTGTCGTCGCCAGGGCCTCGAAACCGAGCGCCGTCAGAATCCGCGCCGTCCCCGCGTTCCAGGGGTTGGGGAGCACGAAAGCGCCGGGACGCTCGTGAAGCTCCCGAAACACCTGGTACTTCCGTTCTCGGGTCATGGACCGGGTTCTACCACGGGGGCGGATATCGACACTTCGTTGGTTGTCGAACTGTAGTGGCGAAGCTCGATCACGCTCATCGATGCGCTCTGCATTGGACTTGCGAGGGAGGCTTGTACGACTCTAAACATGACATCGAACGTCATGTATCAGGTCTAATCTCGAGAAATGCTCGCAAGCCGCCTTCTGTCCATCCTGATGTTGCTGCAGACGCGCGGACGCCTGAGCGCCGCAACGCTGGCGCGCGAATTCGAAGTCTCGGTGCGGACCATCCATCGCGATATCGACCAGCTGAGCGCCGCCGGTATTCCCGTCTATGCCGAGCGCGGTCGCGACGGTGGCTTCGCCCTGATGGACGGCTATCGCACCCGGCTCACCGGGCTCACGCAGCCGGAAGCAGAAGCGATCTTTCTCGCCGGGCTCCCCGGCCCGGCGGCTGAGCTTGGGCTTGCGGACCTGCTCGCCGGGGCCCGTTTGAAGCTGCTTGCGGCGCTGCCGGCGAACATTCAGCCGGACGCCGAACGCATTGCCTCGCGCTTTCATCTGGACCCCGTGGGGTGGTTTCGTGGCGCCGATCCACTGCCGTCTCTGCCGACTATAGCGCGCGCGGTCTGGAGCGGACATTTCCTGAAATTGCGCTACCGCCGCGCCGGCAAGACGGAGGTGCGGCCATGCAGACTCGGGCCGCTCGCTCTCGTTCTGAAAGGCGGCATCTGGTACCTCGTGGCACAGAGCGGAAAATCGGTGCGCACCTATCGCGCGGCAAATATTCACGACGCGGAAATCGCAGAAGAAATCTTCGCGCGGCCGAAGGAATTCGATCTGGCTGCCTATTGGCAAAAGGCCTCGCGGGACTACGAGGCGGGCCTATACCGCGAACAGGCCGTGGTCCGCCTCTCACCCAAGGCAATGCGGCGGCTGGAACTCCTGGGTCCCTTCGTGTCGAAGGCCGCGCAGACCAGCGCCGGCAAGCCCGACCGGCAGGGATGGCTTCGCTGCACCCTGCCCATCGAATCCGGAGAATACGGCCTGTGCGAATTGATGCGACTGGGCGACGAGGCGGAAATACTCGGCCCTCCGGCGGTGCGCGCGCAGATGGCATCGATGCTGGCGGCAATGGCGCGGCGATATCGGACGCGGCGTCTTTGACGGGTTGCTTTTTTGCGGTTGGCCGACTCTTTTTGGCGAATTGAACGGCCCGTTTCCCTCTGGCAGGGATAGTAGGCAAGCTGCGCTGGCCGAAATCGCATCCAGATTTTATTAGAGCGAGATTCGTCGGGAC
>PKWC01000092.1 GCA_003131925.1 Alphaproteobacteria bacterium
GTATATGGGAGCACCAAGCCCGGCGGGAATTCCCTCGGCTACCACCTCGATCACCGCGCCGCAGGACGAGCCGCTCTTGCGCAGCGTTTCGAGATAGGCAGCCCAGCCCGCGACGGCGCCGGCGTCGGGGCAAAAGAAGGGATTGCGCGCGACCTCGTCCCAATCCCAGCGCTCGCGCGCGATGTGGTGCGGACCTATTTGCACGAGTGCACCGCGGATGCTTGCGCCTGGGCAAAGACAATTGAGCAGCTTGCGCGCAATAGCTCCCACCGCGACGCGCGCCGCCGTCTCCCGCGCCGNNTAGGTGTAGTCGGCGTGGCCGGGCCGAAACTTGTCGCGAATGTCCGAATAGTCCCTGGGCCGCGCATCGAGATTCTCGATCGTGAGCGCGATCGGCGTGCCGGTTGTGAGTTGCGCTTCCATGCGCTCGTCCTGGAAGACGCCAGATAAAATCTGCACGCGATCGGGTTCCTTGCGCTGACTCACATATTTTGACTGGCCGGGACGGCGGCGATCGAGATCTTTCTGAATCTCCGATTCCTGAAGGGGGATTCCTGGCGGACATCCGTCGACGACGCAGCCGAGTGCCGGTCCGTGACTCTCGCCGAACGTAGTCACCCGGAAGACGTGGCCAAAGGTATTGTAGCTCACCCGCCGCGCTCTCGCGCCGGCCCCGCGACCGCGTTGTTCGGTCTGACGGCGACGGCGATATCGGGGGCGTCCTCGGCCTTCATGCCCACGATGTGATAACCGCAATCCACATGCAGGATTTCTCCGGTGACCGCGCGTCCAAGATCGGAGAGCAGGAAGAGCGCAGTGTTGCCAACCTCTTCGGTAGTGACCGTGCGGCGCAATGGCGCGTTCAGCTCATTCCATTTCAGAATATAGCGGAAATCGCCGATGCCCGACGCGGCAAGAGTCTTGATCGGTCCTGCCGAAACCGCATTGACGCGAATCGCGCGCTTGCCGAGATCCTCGGCCATGTAGCGAACGCTGGCTTCGAGTGCCGCCTTGGCTACGCCCATGACGTTGTAGTGCGGCATCACCTTTTCCGCGCCGTAATAGGTAAGGGTGAGCAGGCTGCCCCCGCTCGGCATCATCTTTTCGGCGCGTTGCGCTGCGGCCGTGAACGAGAAGCATGACACGTTCATCGTAGCGGCGAAATTTTCTGGAGTTGTGTCGATATATCGGCCTTTGAGTTGCTCCTTGTCGGAAAACGCGATGGCGTGGACGAGGAAATCCAGAGAGGTCCACTTTTCTCGAAGCCGGGCAAAGGCCGCGTCGAGCGAGCCCTGTTCCGTCACGTCGCAATCGATCAGCGCCGCGGGCCGCAACGGCTCCACGAGCGGCGACACGCGCTTGCGAAACGTGTCGCCCTGATAGGTAAAGGCCAGCTCGGCGCCGTGGGCATGCAGAATCTGCGCGATGCCCCAAGCAATCGAGCGCTCATTCGCGACGCCCATGATCAGCCCGCGCTTGCCATGCATGAGCTTGCCTGACGTCATTTATGCCCTCTCAATGTGCAGGCTCGTGCCGAAAATCTGCGTTCGTTTTTCCTCCCCCATCGTGGGGGGAGGTGGTTTGGGGAGCGAAGCGGAGCAAACCGGAGGGGGAGTCCGCGCGCGGCGCGCGCCACGTCCCTCTCCGCCTCGCTTCGCTCGGCACCTCCCCCACGTTGGGGGAGGAAATTGGAGCGCGCGCTTGGATAAACCTGTCCCGTCCCGCTAGGGCGGATCGGTGGAGAAAGCAAGGAGACCGTCACCGAAGTTTCGCGCGTGGATCGAAATCAGGTTGCCATGTCCCGACGAACTCCCTGAGGGCGGCGTCGGGCTTGTCGGGAAGTGTCACAACCAGGCGCACATAGAGATCACCGGCCGGTTGGCCGCCATGGGCGGGAATTCCCTTGCCCTTGAGTCGAAGCGAAGTGCCGCTGTTCGATCCGGCCGGAATGGTGAGCGTCACCGGACCAGTGAGCGTAGGCACCTTGACCTTGCCGCCCAGCACGGCTTCTCCGAGCGTGACGGGCAGGTCCATCCTGAGATCGTTGCCTTCCCGGGTCAGGAAGGGATGGGCGGCGACCGTGAGCGTGAGCAGGATGTCGCCGGCGGGTCCGTTTTCGCGCCCGGGGCCGCCTTGTCCTTTCAGCCGGATGTGCTGGCCGTCGCGCACGCCGACCGGAATGCGCACGTCCACTTCCCGAGCGTCCGGCAACACGATTCGTCTTGTGCTGCCGCGCGCGGCTTCCTCGAAGCCAATGGTGAGCGCGAATGAAAAATCTTCGCCCTTTCGCGCCTGCCGTCTTCGCCTTCCTCCTCCGCCAAGAATGTCGGCCAGAATGTCCTCGGGCTGAAATCCGCCTTCCGCTGCGTCTACGTCCTGCCATGCGAAGTGAAAATCGCCGGGGCCTTCACCGCGCCCGAACGGTCTGCCGCGAAAGCCATGAGCGCCGGGCTCGAATCCGCGCGGATTTCCACTGGCGTCGATCGCGCCCTGGTCGAATTTCGTCCGCTTCTCCTTGTCTCCCACAATGTCGTAAGCGGCGCTGATTTCCTGAAATCTCTTCTTTGCGGCGCTGTCCCCGCCGCGCGTATCGGGATGATGTTTCTTTGCCAGGGTGCGAAAGGCCTTCTTGATCTCGGCCTCGCTTGCCGTTTTTGAAACACCAAGAACTTCGTAGGGGTCGCGCATATTTTCGTTGGCCGCACTTTGCTCGATCGCTCACAGACCCACCTCGCGCGCTTCGTTGCCGCGTCATCGAGTCGGGGTCTGGTTCAATATAGTAAGGAAAGGCCGGCGGCGCGAAGGCGGGTCGGCTTTCGGCGCCCGGACGAAGGTGCTATGCGGCGACATATGAGCGACATCGGCGGTCCCCTGGATGACGGCGGCATCGCCACGCAGCCCGACCCGATGACGCATTTCGAGGGCTGGTTCGCCGAGGCAGTCAAAAACGAGCCTCATGATCCCGAAGCGATGGCGCTCGCCAGCGTCGACAGCGAAGGGCGGCCGAA